>JAYQBI010000047.1:0-8846 GCA_038137235.1 Opitutales bacterium
GAAACTTGGCCAAATCTTTTGAGAGGGATTGCACTGAGAGCACCTTCTTTGACCCGCTCATCGAGCTCAGAAGTCATATCCGTGTCAATGAACCCAGGAGCAATTGCGTTTACAGTTACCGAGCGGGCGGCAAATTCACGGGCCAAACTCTTGGTAAGGCCAATCATGCCAGCTTTTGCGGCAGAATAGTTCGCCTGCCCGGCATTACCAGTTAGACCAACCACAGAGGCTACATTAACAATTCTGCCCCATCTTTTACGGGTCATAGGACGGCCCAATGCCTTAATCCAGTGAAAACAACTGGTTAAGTTGGTATTAATGACTGCATTCCAGTCATCCTCCTCCATGCGGAAGAGCAAATTGTCACGGGTAATGCCAGCATTATTAACCAGCACATCCACGCATTCATGCTTCTCCAACAGACCCTCACATGCTTTGCGGATATCTTCACCTGAGGACACATCAACGGCGAGGGCATCCGCCTTGCCACCTGCATCGCGGATGGCTGCTGCTGCTCCGCCACAGGATGATTCGGATTTGCTCACGCAAACCACATGCAACCCATCACGGGCCAACGCTTCTGCGATTCCGCGGCCAATACCGCGACCCGCCCCGGTGACTACCGCTACCTTAACTTTATTTGTTTCTTCGCTCATGAAAATATTCAGGTTCCCATCCCTGTAATTAGACTGTTCTCGACAAATGATGGATTACTCATCATTACGCAACATCAAGTTTTCCACATGTCTAAGAACACAAAACCTCAATCAAAAGAAACAGAATCATTTCCGAAGCTGCAAAAATTCCTTGCTGACTCGGGGATTTGTTCACGCAGAGCCGGAGAAGAGCTCATTAAGAATGGTCAGGTCTCGGTGAATGGAGAGTCCGCAACACTCGGAATGCGGATCAATCCCGAGCGTGATGTTGTAAAGGTTGGTAATAAAAGAATTCAGGCAAAGTTTATTAAGCCTGTGACCTTTGCGCTTAATAAACCAAAAGGATTTACCTGCTCTAATGATGATCCCCATGCCGAACGCCTGGTATTTGAACTACTGGAAGCAAAGCATCGAAACATCCGTCTATTCTGTGCAGGAAGGCTGGATGTCGACAGTGAAGGGTTGATTATTCTCACCAATGACGGAAAACTGGCACACCGTTTAACTCATCCTTCCCAACAAGTTCGCAAAAAATATCAGGTGGAAATTAATCAGCCTCTGGAAGCCGATGCTTTTCAATTAATGCTTGATGGCTTTGAGGATGATGGCGAATTCTTACGATTGGACCAGATCCGTGCCAAAGCAGGAAATCCCGTTGGGTCAACCAAGCTGGAAATTATTATGGGACATGGGAAGAAGAGGGAAATCAGGCGATGCTTCCAGCGATTTAGATACAAAGTAAAAAAGCTAAGACGCTCTGCCATTGGTGGGCTAAAGTTGGGGAAATTACCACTTGGCACCTACCGATTACTAAAAGATTCAGAAATTGATTTGCTCTTCCCTAAGCAATTTTCCTAAATTTGAAATCATGGGAACTTGTATTTTGAAAATTGTTAAAACACTTTCGGGAATGGTGATTCCCTTTTTGGCTTTTTCACTTTGCTTTGGGCAACCTAAACCAACCGAAGAACAGAGCCTTGGTGAAGCTTTTAACGCCGGAGCCCCAGATGTTGAACCCGTAGTGGTAGGCAGGGAAAGGTGGAACGAAAAAAATCCGACTGAAGAATTCTCCACTCCCAAAAATACTCCTGAGCCTGCCAACCCCGAAAAAATTCAATCTTCAAGGATCACCGAACTCGACCCCCTGGAAACAGAACAAGTAAAGCCAGAGCCTACAGAACTTCCTCTGGATGCTCCTAAGATCAAACCGGCTGTCCATATAGTCCGAAATTTTGAAGGGAAACTTGTATTCAAGCCCAGAAAATTTGGGTTTGAAAATGATTACCCTTATCAACTCGAAAATAATCGGGGGAAACGACTCGCTTTTGTCGATGTTGGAAATTTGAAAGCAATCGATCCACAAAAGTTTGTCGACAAACAAATTAATGTCTTGGGCAAATTGGTTCCGATAAAGGAGGGTTCCGATGACATGGTAATTCGGGCACGCGTACTACGCTCCTCCAATTAAATCACCCTTAACTTTACCATATTTTAGGTCATGCAATTGATCGATGGTAATTTAGTGGCTCAGGAAATACTGGATGAGCTGTCTTCAGAAGTCTCTGCGTTAGGCAGCGAAAAGCCTTGCGTTACATTTATCCGTGTTGGTGAGGACCCAGCCTCGGTCTCTTATGTTAAAAAAAAGCAAAAGACTGCTCAATCGGTTGGTATTCAAGCGAGGTTGGAGGTCTTGCCGGAAAGCATTTCTGAAAATGCATTACTTGCCGAGGTTGATCGCTTAAACCAAGATCCTTCCGTTCATGGAATTTTAGTACAAGCACCCCTGCCCTCGCACATCAATGGCGTCCGCGTTTTTAACCGAGTTTCCTATCAGAAGGATGTGGACGGGTTTAATGCCTTCAATCTGGGTAAATTATGCCAGGAACAACCTGATGCCTTTCGATCCTGTACGCCTGCTGGCATTACTGAACTAATCAAAAGATCAGGAATCGAAACAGCCGGAAAGCAGGTTGTCGTGCTTGGGCGAAGTTTAATTGTAGGCAAACCAGTGGGCATGCTCCTCCTGAACCGGTCAATTCCTGGAAATGCAACCGTTACCTTTTGCCACTCACGCACCCATAATTTACCCGCCATTACCAAAGGGGCAGATATTCTTATTGCCGCGATTGGAAAGCCAAATTTTGTAACCGCTGAGATGGTTAAGGACGGATGTACGGTAATTGATGTGGGAATCAACCGTATTGCTGATCCCAGCAAAAAATCTGGATACCGTCTCGTAGGTGATGTTGATTTTGATAAGGTTGCCCCAAAAACATCCCACATCACCCCCGTACCCGGAGGAGTGGGTCCCATGACGGTGGCAATGTTAATGTCCAATACCCTTCAAGCTTTCCAGCAATTACGGCAAGGATCTGTATGAACGAATCCCCCACCCGCACTCTGGATGATGAGGAAAAGAACGCTGCCGTTACGGCAAGCCTTGAACCCGCTCCGCTGATCAAGCGGATGATTGCATTTGCGATGGATTTTATCCTCATTGTTCTCCTCCTTCAATTACTGGCCCACTTTATGCCTACTTTCTGGGATGCCCATACCCAGGATGAGTTTAAAAATCTTCTCCATCAGGCAACTTTGCTCCCCAAAGATGATCAAATGAATTCTGAAGAGATGGCACGCTTTATTCAGGAATCCGGCCTTTCCCAGGAAACCTACGAAATGCTCATGGCAATGGTAGTTTGGGCATGCTTTCTCCCCATTCTTTACTTTTTCATCGGTGAACGCTTTTTTTCTGGCCAGAGCCTTGGCAAAGCAACCTTTGGCTTAAAGAGTATTCGTTTTGACAACCAGGGATTGCCCCCTACTGCTTTCCGCCAATTTTTCCGGGCTTTGTGCAAGGGATTGAGTGCACTCATTCTCATCACTCCTTTTTTACTGCCTGGATTAATGAACTTTCTTTTTTGCTTTCTTAATAAGTCCCGCAGATGCCTTCATGATATGGTGGGGGGAACCATCACCATTCAGGAAAACAAAAAAAAGGAGGAAGTATCGTGATCCACACGATTGCTTTTGTGGGAGCCGGTAAAATGGTTTCGGCAATCGTTCACGGTCTGCTCCGCACAAATTCTTTTTCAGCAAATCAGATATCCTGCTGCTCAGCAAAAGACGGCACATCAGAAAAACTTGCTCAATCGACTGGAATATCGAGGTTTGAATCGGTGGAAGATTTACTGGCCGAATCTCCATCTGTTCTTGTGCTGGGATGTAAACCGCAGCAGATCAAAGACCTTCCAGAATCAATTTCGAAATCGAGTGCCGGTTGCCTTGTGCTTTCAATCATGGCTGGTATTACCACCCACAAATTGTCCGAGGCATTTCCAGCAGCCCGCAATATTGTGCGGTCCATGCCTAACACCCCTGGCCAGATCGGGCATGGGATAACCGGCTATCTATTTGCCAAAACTTCCAGCGATGAAGATCGTTCAATTATTGAAAAAATTCTTTCGTCACTGGGATCAGTTTATGAACTTGGGGAAGAGGAAGACCTTGACCGGATAACCGCAATCAGCGGAAGTGGACCTGCTTATGTTTTTGAATTTACCTGTGCCCTCGAAGAAGCAGCCCGTGCTATTGGACTATCCGGAAAATTGGCCCGAGAATTCGCCTTGGGTACCGTAACGGGTGCTGCACAACTGATGCAGGACTCTGAAATGCATCCACAGGAACTACGGGACCAGGTAACTTCGCCAAATGGCACCACCCAGGCAGCTTTGGAAAGTTTTTCCGCAGATGAATTGAGAACAATCGTCCGCCATGCCGTAGAAGCTGCCAAGGCACGCTCGATTGAACTTTCCCATGAGTAAATTAAATGAGGGAACTTTAGTGGTAACCGGAGGCGCCGGGCTCATTGGCAGTGCGATTATTTGGGGCTTAAATAACCGCAATCTTGAAAATATATGGCTGGTGGATTGGGTAGAGCAAAACAGCCTAAAAGAACGAAACCTCACTCCTCTCTCTTATTCGCGGTTGCTATCGCCAGAGAGCTTTCGGAAAATGGTGAAGGAAAAAAGTAAGGAACTATCCGAAATTTCCGCAATTTTTCATTTGGGGGCCTGTTCCAGCACCACCGAAACAAATGAAGAATATTTAAACGATAATAATTTAGGCTACACCAAGGAGCTTTGTGAATGGTCGTTAGAAAATAACATCCGCTTTGTTTATGCCTCTTCCGCCTCCACCTATGGGGACGGTTCCTTGGGTATGGACGATGAGGATGAGGACTTAGAGAAGTTTCAACCGCTTAACCTGTATGGGTGGTCAAAACATAAATTTGACCTGCTTGCTCAGGCAAACGGATGGCTCGATCACATTGTAGGGCTGAAATACTTTAATGTGTATGGGCCTAATGAAGAGCATAAGGGCAATATGCGCTCAGTGGTTAGCAAAGCATATCAGCAAATCGCATCCACCGGCGAAATGACTCTTTTTAAAAGCCATCATCCGCATTATGGGGATGGCCATCAAATGAGAGACTTTCTCTATGTCAAGGATGCTGTGCTAATGTCCATTTGGTTGGCAGAAACGGTTCAAGCTAATGGGTTGTTTAATTTAGGTAGCGGAAAAGCAAGAACCTGGCTGGATTTAGGAAAAGCAATTTTTTCAGGTCTAGGATGCGAAGAAAAGATAAAGTTTATTGAAATGCCCGAAATCCTCCGTGATAAATACCAATATTTTACCGAGGCAAAGATCGAAAAGCTCCTATCAGCAGGGTACAAAAATCATCTCTTTACCCTGGAAGATGCGGTCAAGGACTATGTTACCCAATACTTAGTACTTGACCAACGTCTTGGTGACTAAAAGTTTACCTTTTTCCAACTACAACAGCACCTCGATCTGTTGCGGCAAAAACGCATCATCATTAGACTCGGTATAATTTTCGATCGTTTTAATTAAAACCGGCGTAACTTTAGAACCCGCTGGGGCAAAAAGGGAACCATCCAAAAGTTTTAGATCCTCAAGAATTCGATTCCCTACTTTCAATTTAGTCACATCAATGGTGGTTGATTCTCCCAATCCACCATCCAACTCCCGGGTGGAGGCTAAAGCATCCAAGGAACCATCAGGATATTTATCCTGCTGACGGCGAAGCCTGTCAAAGATTTCACTCTTAGGAACCCCTGACTCATCTAAAACATCATAATCACGGCAGAGGCGGATGATCGAAGCAAGTTCACTAGTTTCGCAAACAGGATCAGTAGAGTGATGATAGTCCTCTCCGATTTTCATTACAATCTCACTTACCTTTTTCATTCGTGGAATGTCCTTAAGCAAACTACCTACAAAAGCAGGTAACTCATCAATCATAGCTTGTATTGATTCTGGTAAATCTTGCCCTAGGTGTGCTTTTTCCTGAAATTCGTCTGGAATGGTGAGGAATCCAAGGTAGCTGAATTTTGCAGCAACCCCAACCCTCCATCCTCCAGGTAATTTCATTTGCCGTACAGTCTGTTTGGCAAGTTCCTCAACTCTTTGTGCCCGTCGATAGATTTTGGGCTTTGATGCGGCAAGAAGCGAACTAAGAACATTGAGGGTTGCTCCAAGGGTTTGTTCAAGAAGTTCCTTTTCCGCACGAATCAAGCGGTATTGTTCAAGTGCCTGATCGATATTCTTTTTCAGGACATCAGGATGGCAGGGTTTAGCGAGAAGGCGAAAAATTCCACCTTTCTCAACGGCGGCACAAACATCCCCAAAATCTGCCTGACCTGTCAGCAAAATCGTAACCACTTCCCTGTCCTGTTCCCTTATTCGTTCCAAAAATTCAGCACCATTCATCAATGGCATCGAAAAATCTGACACAATCACCTCGAATGGTCCTTGTTCATCAGCAATTTGCAGGGCATCCCGACCCGAAACCGAGGTATACACATCAAAAATTCTGCCAAAATTAAGTTTAAAGCCCTTTAGTATAGAAGCTTCGTCGTCCACAAACAAAACCTTGGGCCTTTCATTAGGCGAATCCATTACCCAAAGTAGGATAATTAAATCATTAAGGTCAATGAGGAAGCAAATCTCAGGGCACCCAGCACAGATTTTTAAATTGGGGAGGTGCCCCTACCCAATCAGACCCAATTTGCAAAGGTTTACCAGGACTACCCTTGGGTATGGCCAACTTTTCATTATCCCCAAGCCTCAACTCTCGAATGCCCGCCCAGGATACTAAACTTTCACCTAAACTATTTTTGAAAGAGGCTAAAGGAAGGCTAAACCTCTGCCATACACCATTTCCCAAAAGGGTAAGATCAGATCCATAACCGTCGATCCATATAGCCATTTTATTAGCATTCTCACTTTTAACCTCGATACTAATTTTGGCATTAGAATTTGGAGCAGACCATGTCGGTTCATGCAATTTATTCGTTCGCAGTCCCCACTTCTTGAAATTGTAGGTAAACCATTCATTTCGCCAATCACCTGAAAAATCTTCGATTATTGAATCAGAGTAATCAGATGCAATTGTTCCTGAGTTGGTCAATTCTGCAGGGCCTACCGTAACAAGAAGTGAAGACAAAACAAACGAATCGGTTTCATAAGTGCCATAATAATAACCTGCTCCGGTAATTTGCTTATCCAGCTTGTAACGAACATTGGCAAATAGCCATAGTGAACGGTTGGTATCAAAAATAGGCAGGTCAGCTACCCATCGATTTTCTTTTTCCTTTTTTTCTGGTCGGACAAATTTCCAGAACCTGTGTTTTGTATTGGTAGAGTCATCTTTTTGACCTCCCCATTTCTGCAATATTCCCTGCTGAGTGAAATAAATTTCCACCCGCTCAATTTCCCTGACTGAATCAGGAATAACTACCACTCGAGGAAATTGGTTCTTTCGGAGCTCCAAACTGATTTCGGGGGTGAGGGGAACTTTGAATTTTGACTGTAAGTGCTGATCAAACCAGAGCTGTGTAGCCACTTCAAATTCCGCAGAATCCTGATGATTATGATGTGGGGAACAGGAGACTCGCCATTCCTTGGTGTTAATTTCATTAACCGCAGTTTTTAAGTCATTAATTCGACCATGAAAATCATTGGATGGACTAAGAAATATAGTCGGGCAGGAAACCCTTTTAAGGCTGGGAGGATCACTGACTGTCGCTAAATGTAAATCGTCTTCCGAATAGCGGTCGCTGATACCCCCGCAGGAAGGTGCAGCAGCTTTCACACGTTTATCCGCTCCAGAAATTAAAACCGTTAACTTTCCGCCCATGGAATGCCCATATACCCCCAACCTCGAAGGATCCACCTCCGGCTGTTGCTCAAGAAAAGTCAGCCCGCGCCGACCAGCTAATGTGATTAGGAACCAGGCATTATTTCGGGGAGATTTCACTGGGTCGAGCGTCCACTCAGCGACTGGAATCGAAGGAAATGCATCTTTACCATGGCGGCTTGGTGCATGATAGGCATCCAAGGCTCCCCAATCAGTGGTCAATTTATAAAGGGGATCATTTTTTTTCCCTTCCCAAAATAATTTAACTTCTTTTGGAGAAACATGGTAACCGGGAGCAGACAATCGGCCAGCCCAGGCAATGGACAGGGTTGCATAACCTCTTTTTGCATTGGTTAATACTGCATTAGAGTGTGCATACTGCCCACCTCCATGAACCTGAAGTAAACCAGCAACATTCTTTTTCCCTTTAGGATGGCCATAGATGGCCGCCATCATTGATTTTTGTCCTTTAAAAATACCAATCCGGTATCTCAAGACTTTCAATACCACATTATCCTGCTCCCATTCTTTAAGAATTTCTAGGTCTAATGGCTCGAGAGCTGGATCGAATCCATCCCACATTTCATCATAACCAAGGGGTTTGTTGATTTCGTTGTAAGAAGGAAGAGTCTCGCCAAATGAGGGGACAAGAAAAAAACATACCAATGAAAAAGGAAAAAATGTTCGGATCGTTTTATTTTGCATGATTCTGAAGAGATAGTGGCGAAATTAAAATAATTCAGTGATCTGTTCGATTTTAAAATTATAAAGGTGGCACTCATATATTTACCTTTTAAACGTTGATAACTCTGGGTAGACCAAAATTCACTAATTTTTTAAAAAAAAGTAATGAATGAAGTTACAATTTCAGGTAAAATTACATTTGTTGATGAAGTGCGAGAATTCGGCGCAAATGGATTTCGTAAACAACAGGTAGTTATCGAGACGGGTGATGGGAGATGGGACAACCC
>JAYQBI010000048.1:0-8615 GCA_038137235.1 Opitutales bacterium
TCAATTCGCAACCTCGCTTCAAATATGTATTCTTCTGGAATAAATGTTTCAATTTCGCCCTGTTTGAATACATTGGTTGTTTCCGAAGAGATTTTAAAATCTCTGGTAAAGTCTAGTCTCACAGTTGCAGATGGTCTAAGAGCATGCTCTTCACCTTTTAGTCGTGAAACACTTTCCTTTAGTAAGCGGCAATACAGCTCAAACCCAACTCCTGCAACATGCCCGCTCTGCTCGCTACCTAGTAAATTACCAGCGCCACGAAGTTCTAGGTCCCTGAGGGCAATCCTGAAGCCGGCTCCCATACTTTTGCTCTGCTTGAGTGCACTGAGCCGTTTCCTTGCTTTATCCGAAACTGCAGAGGATTGGTTAATTAACAGATATGCATATGCCTGACGGGTAAACCGGCCGACCCTTCCACGAAGTTGGTATAGTTGAGATAGTCCGAATTTGTCAGCTCCATCAATGATGATGGTGTTGCAATTGGGAATATCCAAGCCTGATTCAATAATGGTTGTGCATACGAGTATGTCTATTTCTCCTGCTACAAAGCTTGTCATTACATCCTCAAGTTCGCGTTCTGCCATTTGGCCATGACCGATGCGGATTTTCAATTTTGGATATGACATTGAGAGTTTCTTAGCAACAGAATCGATTGTTTTTACTCGGTTGTGCAGGTAAAAAACCTGGCCCCCTCTTCTAATTTCGTTATCGATGGCTTGCTTGATTGTATCTTGGTTATTCTTCACCACTTCTGTGCGGATTGGTCTCCGTTCTGACGGTGCTGTTTCAATAGCACTAAAAGACCTTGCTCCCACCATGGCAAAATAGAGTGTTCTTGGTATGGGGGTAGCACTCAGAGTTAGCACATCCACCTTTGCTTTTACTCGCTTAAGGTTTTCTTTGTGCTCAACTCCAAATCTTTGTTCCTCATCAATGATGATTAATCCGATATCTTTGAAGTCTACATCTTTTCCTAGTAATCGATGTGTTCCAATTAGTATATCAATTGAGCCATTTTTAACGCCTTGAAGGATTTTTTCTTGATGGGTTTTTGACCTAAAGCGGCTAAGCATTTCCACGGTTACCGGGAATTCATTTATTCTATCGATAAACGATTGATAATGCTGTTGGCAGAGGATTGTGGTAGGGGAGAGCAGGGCAACTTGCTTTCCGTCCATTACTGCCTTAAACGCAGCCCGCATCGCAACCTCGGTTTTGCCGTAACCGACATCTCCGCAGACCAGTCTGTCCATTGGCTTTTCAGATTCCATATCCTTCTTTACATCATTAATAGCACGTAATTGATCAGCGGTCTCTGTGTGAGGAAATAAGTCTTCAAACTCCTTTTGCCACTGATTATCTACAGAATATCTGTGCCCTTTTTCTGCGTCTCTCGTTGCTTGTAGGCGAAGAAGATCGGCAGCTAAATCCAATGCAGCAATTTCAGCATTTCGCTTGGCCTTAGACCAAGACTTACCACCAAGTTTTGCAAGCCTCGGTTTGGTTTTGTTTAGTCCCACATACCGAGTTAATAGGTGAGATTCCTGGAGGGGAATGTGAAGTCGTACACCATCGGCGAATTCAACGCTTATTGCTTCCTCGATAACGCTGCCTTGCTCGATCTTACCAAGGTTGTCAAAAAGGCAAATGCCGTGCTGTAAGTGAACAAGGTGATCGCCTTGTACCAGTTCAGAAAAATCAAGAGCATGATCGACTTCCCGGCGATAAACTTTCGATTTTCTGGACTTGATGGGACGGCGGCTACGGTATCTTCCCAGAACCTCCTTGGCAGTTACGAGTACAAAACCTTTTGAATTCTTTTTAAGCCAATTACTAAAATATAATTCTTCTTTGTTTCTTCGAAAAATAAAACCATCCCTCAGTCCAGCATGTATAATTTTAAGATTTTTTAATTGAATGGCATGATCTTGAATAAGGTTAAGGATTCGATCTTTTTCAGTGTCTGTACCAACTGCAATTATTACATCCAGACTGGAGTTTTGAAGCGTTCGTAATTCAGTAAGAATTTTATCAGCACTTGTTTTATTTGTTGTACCTGCCTGGTTGTAAGTTGCTGAAATATCTTTCTTAAGAGGATCGATTAATGGTGAGATTTCAAGTTCATGGTTTGGAGATTTTTCAAATATTCCGCAACCAGCGTCTATTTCACTGTAAGCTAAAAAAAAGTCCCGCGAAGAGCCATTTCGTTTCCAGGCGAAAGAGAAGTTTGCTTTGTTTGCAGCAGGATTGCTTGATTCATGAAAAACAAGCGGGGAAGATTGTAGTGCATTTTCGGGTTCAGGCAGCAACCAAAATGCCGACCCATTTATGTGCCTGAAAAATTCGCCCTCTCGTTCAGAAGAATCATCCTGTTGAATTGATGAAATTCGGATATCACTAATCGTGCCTGATGTTCTTTGGCTCGTGGGGTCGTATTCACGGATATCTTCTATCTCATCGCCAAAGAAATCAACTCTGACTGGCTGAGTATGATTTACGGGAAATATGTCAATAATCCCTCCTCTTACAGCAAATTGCCCCGGTTCTTCGCAAACAATCTCGGATGAGTAATCGAGTTCGCTCGCGAGTTTTTTGCTTAGATCATTGAATGAATATACCATTCCCTGCTGAAGGAATATCTCGGCACTAACTTGTTTTTCCAATATTGGACAGCGTCCCATGATAGCCTCCAGTGTGGACGAGATTACAAACTTCTTTTTGTTGTTTTTGGCTAATCCTCTTAGGCACGAGAGTGCAGATAATCGGTCGCATGTACGATCGTGAAAATCTGGATTTTCAGAAGTTGGTGGGGAGTCAAATAAATAAAACTCATATTCGAATCCGGTCATAAAGTCCTCTGCGATAGCGACCACATCTTCGCCGAGCTCTTCAGCATCGCTTATCGTTTCTCCAATAATGATGCATGCAGGAATATCTTGATTTAACCACTGATCGACAACGACAGGACCAACAGCCTGACTTGGAAGGTTGCGTAAAAATAAAGATGACGCGGTAGTGGGTAACTCAATTCTTCTCACTAAGGTGGTTTAACTTGAACTTAAATTGAGTTTATTTTGGTAAGTAAAATTTGGGCGGCATTTTCTTCGGCTAGTCTTTTACTCGGTCCAACGCCTTTGCCCATGTTTCTGCCATTGTAAATTAATTCTACTGTAAATTTTTTTTTATGGTCGGGTCCAGTCTCACTGATAATACGGTAAGCAATTCTACATTTTTTAGATTTTGCCTGAAGAGATTCCTGTAATTGTCCCTTGGGATTAAATCTTGAAGGTGCTCCTTCAAGAGTTTCTTGAAAAAGAGGTATCCATTTTGAAATAACATTGCATGCTTTTTCATATCCACCATCTAAGAAAACAGCACCAATAATTGCTTCAATTGCATCTTCCAGAAGTGAGTCACGAAATCCCGTTTCGTGGCAAAACTCAGATAGGGAAGCTTTGATAAATTTTTCCAGCCTGATTTTTCTGGCAATGGCCGCAAGGTTGCCCCCCCTTGCAAGCATTGCTTTTTTTTTACTCATTTCTCCTTCTTTATCCTTAGGGAATTCAGAAAAGATCCAACTTGCTAGCACGGAGCCAAGTACAGAATCGCCAAGGAATTCGAGCCTTTGGTTATGAGAATAGTCTGATTTCCCAGAGCCAAATGATGGATGTGTGACAGCTTGGGTGAGGAGTGCTTTATCTGCAAACTGATAGCCAATCAGGTTTTCCAGGTTTCTGATTTCTTGAATATTCATGATGCGATTACTTAAGAAATGATTTTCTTGATATTAAGCACTCAGGAATCGACTTGTAAATTCCCGCGAGAAAGCCCGATATGCTAGGGCGCCAGGGCTATCGGGTCCATATTCAAAAATGGTTTGCCCAAAACTTGGGGCTTCACTGAGTTGAACATTTCTCGGAATTGCAGTCCGAAAAGTTTTTTCTTTGTAATACTTGTTTACTTCCTGCCAAACTTCAAAGGATAGCCTAGTGCGAGGATCGTACATTGTCATGACGATTCCTCCAAGCTCAAGGCTCGGATTAATTTTATTATCTTTGATGTCCTGCACGACTCCAGTGATCTGCCCCAATCCCTCCATTGCGAGGTATTCAGACTGAAGCGTAACGACAAGGAAATCGGCTGCACACAATGCATTCATCGAGAGGAGTCCGAGTGTGGGCGGGCAATCAATTAAGATTACCTGTAGTCCGTAATGTTTCTTTAAGGAAAGTAAAGAAGCCCTCAGTTTTAAAAGGTATTCCTGTTGGGAACTTAACTCAAGTTCCGCAGCTGCTAAGTCTAGCTCAGATGGAATAATCCATAAATTCTTCCTTCTGCTGGAAAGAACGCGACCCGCTAAATCACCTCCTCTAAGCAATGGCTCATATACTCCAAATCCGGGTTCTTTCACCAAGCCAAGGCAACTGGTGGCATTGCCCTGGGGATCCATGTCAACGATAAGTGTGGGGATTCCCGTCAAAGCTAGGGCATGCCCTAAGCTTACAGTCGTGGTGGTTTTACCCACGCCTCCTTTTTGGTTAGCAATTGCAATGGTTATAGCGGACATGAATTGATTGAAATAAGAAGAAATTAAGGAGAGTTCATGCAAGCATTTTAAGATTTTATTATTTGAATATCGTTGGTTTTAATTAGTCGCATACCTTGATGAATTTTGGGATCAGTCGGTATAAATTCATCTTTTCCATAATCTTCTAGTAAACTCCACTTAATCGATTTGATTCCCCCATTTAGGGATAAAGGGCTTGCCCCACCTAACCTTGGATTGATTTCCACAAGGTGAAGATTTTCTTTATGGTCTACCAGTACTTGGGCAAGTATGTGTCCTCGACCTCCTGCAATATGGGTGAAAACACTTTTTAGTTTATTGGACCAATTCTTATTAATGAAAATCTCGCTCTCATGTGACTCACCGTTAATGACGCGAATACGCCAACGCATTGAAATTCCTCGGCAAATGTTATTTTTATCCACCCAGGTTTCCGCAGTAAATTCTCTGCCTTTAATAAAGGGCTGAAAGACGGGATTTTTCAAATTACGGCTTACTTCAATGGCATTTCTTGCATCTAAGTTAAGTCCGATATTTTTTGAGCCACTGCCATACCTGTCTTTAACAACCCATCTCCCCGCCATTTTCTCCTCGATCGTAAGTTGAGTTTCAACTGGGCGGATTTCACAGTCATTGAATATTTTGGCGAATGTATATTTATCGATACAAGATTGGAGGAAACTTTGATCGGAAACCCATACATTAATTTGCTGATCATTGAGTAAATTCTTTCTCCCTGACCAATAGGTGAGTTCGTTGTCACGCGTTGGCAAAACATGAGTAATATTAATTTGTTTTAATAATTTAATCAGTTCGCTGTCTGATAACTCGCTTAGCAATGGGAAGACAACAAATTCCTCTACCTTGTCAGCAGATGAACATCTAATGTTTGAATCTGCACCAACTACAGTTGCCTCATTGTTAAATGAGCGTGCTTGTCTCAAAACCTCTTTATAAAGACCAAGTTTTGAAGAAAGAGAAGAAAATAGAATTCTTGGGGGAGTATTCATTTCTGCTTTTTTTCATTTAGGAAATATTCAGATTTAAGTAATGAGCAGACTACAGCATCTACCCATTTCCCATTTACTTTGGTATGCTGACGCAGCAAGCCTTCTCGGATAAAATCAGCATTTTCAATCGTCTGAACATGATGACTGCGGTGGGCGTAAGCCTCTGTAGTAAGTTTATTTAAACCGAGGTCATTAAAAGCCAGTTTTTTTAATAATTTTAAGAATATGGCAAATTCTTCACAATATTGGCTGATATCCCTGGCTCGCTCCGTAGCCATTAAAAAGGATACTTCTCCTTTCAGATGAAGCCAATCAAGATGAACGACTCCCCCATATCCAATTAATTTTCGCTTTAGGCAGAATCTTAAGAGGATTTGAGCAGGTTCTTTATTAATGAACTCATTTAGGACAAAATCATTAAAGTATTTTTTTTGATGCGAAACAGAAATTGGGGAGGACTGCCTAAGTCCATCCATTTGTTCATTTCTCCATATTCTTATTTTTTCTGAATCTTCCATACGAACAGATGAAATACTGTAGTCTCCATCTTCCCATAGTTTGTCGCGGAGAAGTGTATATCCTTGAATGAATTCGGAAGACATCAGCTAAAGAAGGAAGCCATTTCCTCAATCACCCTGTCCTGGTCGCTGTTACTCATACTTGGGAAGAGGGGAATGCTAAGACAACCTTTGTAGTATTCTTCTGCACCAGGTAATTTTATATCGCCCAATATTCTTTTAAAAAATGGATGCCTGTATAATGGAATGTAGTGAACCTGAGTCATAATGCCTTTGCTCATAAGGAATTTGTGAAATTCGTCACGCAACTTTGAGCTATTCAAGTGAATAACATAGAGATGCAATGAGTGTCCCTCGTCATGGAGAGGAAGACTCATGTTTCCTACGAATGGTTTTTTCTTTAGTGCCATATTATACCGTTTTGCTAACTCTTTTCTTCTTTTCAGTCCGGCTCGAATTCTTTTGATTTGTGAGCAGCCAAGTGCAGCTTGCATTTCATTTAACCTGTAGTTCCAGCCCAGCTCAATTTGCTCATAATACCATGGGGTAGGGTGACCGGGTGAGTTGGGCCGTGTCATTCCATGTGAGCGCATTCTTGTAATCTTATCGGCAAGATTTTTTGAGTTCGTTAGTACCGCACCGCCTTCTCCGCAGCATAGTTGCTTCACGGGATGAAAGCTCAGGCAAGCTGATTCAGTGTATTTGCAAGACGCACTAAAAATTTTGTCCCCGTTTGAATTAACACTGTAGGAAATGATGGAGTGGGAAGCATCCTCAATAAGTTTGTAATCAAACCGTTTGGCAATTTCACTACAATCATCAAGTGGAGGAGTTGCTCCACTTAGTGAAACGGGAGCAATAAAGCGTTGGGCTTTTGAATTATTTTGATTTAGATTTCGAATTGTTGATTGAAGTGATTCTGGGCAAATAAGCCCAGTTTTAGGATCTACATCACAAAATTGTATATCTCCACCACAGTAGAGCATGGCATTGGCTGTAGCCGAGAAGGTAATGGCGGGAACTATTGAAAGGGATCCCTGACGAGCCCCTGATCCAGCATAGGCGAGATGAAGTGCCGCAGTTCCACTAGAGCAGGCAATCGCATATTTTACTTTGAGTAATTCACACAACAATTTTTCGAACTGAATGAGGCGGGGTCCTTGGGTAAGCAAGTCCGATCTCAGTACATCAGATACTGATTTGATGTCATTTTCTGTGATTTCTTGCCTGGAATACGGTATGATGTCCTTCACTTTTTAACATTAGACAAAAACAGAAGGTTTTAAGCGAGCACAGATTGGTGCAAACAGCCTTGATCGCTAAGCTCTGTGAAGGTAACAAATGGTTATGAGAATAATTGGTTCGGTAATTGCACGAATAGGAAGCAAAAGATTAGCCTATAAAAACTTACTGCCCTATAAGGGGGTTCCATTAGTCCGCCATGCTTTAATTAAATTGCTTCAAGCAAGTTTATTCGACGAGGTTGTCCTATCAACCGATAGTGAATTAATTGCTCGCACTTGTACGGACTTGAAAAATGTATCGATAATTAAGAGACCTGATCACTTGGCATCTGATTCTGTTGCTTCCATACCTGTGTTTCAACATATCGTGCAAAATTTTCCGTGCGATTTACATCTCAATTATAATTGCAACTTCCCTGAATGCCCTAATGAAGTCTTTGAGCAGGCAATCGAATTAGCTCAGAAAACTGGCGAATCTCTTTCCGTGCCTTATGCCGTTTGGGCTCAAACAAAAAGCTGTTTGAAAAATTATGGGGATCCGTTCAAAATTACCGCAAAAACCTTTGATTCGAAAAATATTTTCCCTCTCGATATTCATACAATGGCTGATTTAATTGAAATGCATCGTGTAAACCAGGCACCCTTTGATTGGTAATTTTAAAAATTTCGCTAAAGATTTCTGCAGTTGGATCGATTATTATACCTGAACCTAATCATTCCATGGATAAAATTACCTACACTAAGATCGTCCGTCCAACTGCGGTACTGCTCGCACCCCTGCTGTTTCACATGAGTGCATTTGGCTTTTTTAAGGAAAATCCTGAAGTTGACCATTCTACAAGTGCGGATGGGTATCTTGCTTTCCACGCACCTCCAAGATTGAGCTTTGCTGATAAACCTACGACAGCAGATCGCGGTTTTCTGCTTTTGTTGGGTAAGCCAATTAACTCTGCTGAAGTTGTTGCTGACACTGAAGACAATGTGACGAGCGAGAATGATTTTCCGTTAATTGCCTATGATGAATCAGATTCTAATCAGTCTGGCATTTATCAAATCCCACAAAATGTAAACCCTCCTATTTTGAGCCTTGATGGAGATGAAAATATTTTACCTCCTGCTGATCCTTTTGTTTCTTCTGAAGACAGCACATTGCAGTCGGTTAATAATACCGATGAATTAATGAGGCTTTTTGAAAATGGTATCGACAGGCAGTCCGGTCGGGTTGCTGGAGGATTTCAGTTTCTTCCGCCCTACACTGTGGAGCGAGGTAATATGC
>JAYQBI010000049.1:0-8419 GCA_038137235.1 Opitutales bacterium
CCTATGCATAATCCAGTACTGAGTAAACTATGGTAATAAAAATCCATTTGACCAAGGTTAGAAATATCGTGAAGTTAGGTTTATATTGGATTTCCACTTAAAAAATCATGAGCCAGTACGATTTCGATAATAATCAGGAGGGAGACTGGGAAGATCCCGAAAGCACGGCTTGGAATGAAGCTGACTGGCAGATTTATTTACGCAACTCAGATCAGGAAATTGCAAAATTCATCACTGCTTACAACAAATGCAGAGATCATGCTGACCGTCTCGAATCGACTTCAAAAATTATGGGATGGATGAAGGAAGACTGGACTTGCTTAGATGATGTGGAAATTGAAGAGGATCAAATCAAAGAAATTCGCCCTCTGCCCCTGGATGAACTTCAGAGAATGGAACCCTACACGGTTCACAAACACCCCGTTTATATATCCTCTGCCGCTCTATTTACTTTTTTAAGATCTTCATGGGAGCACATGATGATGCACAACCGCAAAAAATTGGACCCCCGATTATCATGGAGTTATTGCAGTAGTTTATCTGATGCAGAAAAGCATGCTATATTGGCAGCTAACTGCCTCGATTTAGGAGATTTCCTGCTCGCATTAAACCACCTGAAGAGGGCACACGCCGCACTGAATGAATCCATGCGGATAAACCGCCTATTTTCACATCATAATGAGAAAATATTTGAGGAATATCTGGTAGAATCCGATGTCAGGATGCATGATTTACGAGAAATTTGGTTGAGGGTAATGAGCGATTGTCGAAGGTAAAGACTTTGGTCATTTCCCTTTTAATTTCTACCTTCTTATATCATTGATATATGCAGTTTCTGGATTCATAAGGCCAAGTTCCTTAGCGAACTTAAAAAGCAAAAGTTCATCACTCATTCTGTCTTGCAACCCTAGTTTTTTTCTTTGAGCAGAAAGGTAATCAATTCCGTAATAGTCTAATGCGATTGGATTATCCCCAATTAGTAAAGCCTCCTCTGCATAAACAAATTCTGCATTAAAACTGGGACCTCCTGCTACTTGATAATTGGAAAGATCAAGTATACTAAATAATCTTTTCTCCCAAAACTCGGGAATTGCTAAAATTTCCGCAGATGCTGCGTGACCAATGGTAGGGTCTTGTAGAAAGCGACCCGTATTGGAACAAGCATTTAATGTAAGATTGCTGACCGCACCCTCAATTCCCAAAATTCGATTATCACAAAGAGTGGATAAATTGATCCAATGAACATCTTTTTCAAAAAGGCATGCAGGCAGCATGCTCTTACGCTCATTTTTAAGACGAGCTAGGTAATCATTAGGGTTCTTGATAAAAAAATGTGCTTTATCGGCAGGCGTAGGAGGCATCGAGCTTTCGTAATACCAAAGCGGGTTAAAATAAACAGGCTCCAGAGAGTTTAAAAACTGGTGCCTTAAAAAAAACTCACTGTCCTTTAAAAAGCCGTAATTTTCTGGAAAACCTCGGGATTTCGCCACAAAAAAGACACTTTCCTTGGGATAGTTTCGAAGTTCCAAGAACTTCTGCACAGCTTCAACAACATCTAATCGGACGACCAAGCCAGGTGCTCGGGTATCATCCAAGAAAATTCCAACTTTTTTAATTTCGGTTGGATAAAGTCTCCAACCCTGATTCTTTTCGATGTATTGAATTGCTCTCGCAATAGACTGCAAGCATTCTCGTTTTGTTTGCACATCAGGTAATCGGTAGGTCAAACTGCTGCCTTCGGTCAATACCTCTGAATTTTCCTTTAAACCCTCGCTCATTTCAACCTTCCTGCCCTTTATTTCAGAACAAAAAGAAAAAAAAGAATGGATCGCCAAGCAGACCATTGCTTGACGTTTCCATCTACTGTGAAAAAAACGAAGCATGCCGATATGTCGCCAATTGATATCAAAGGTTACCATTGGGTCAACCTTGCTTACTTTTTTTGGATGCCCTTCTCATGAATCCTCTACGGTGGTTGAAGAAGATGTTCTTCCAGTTCATGAGGCAAAAGAAGTTGCAATCGACTTGGATCCTGCAATTGCAAAAAGGATCGAAGGAGATACTAAAGGTGCTATCAAAATTTTGAATACTCTTGCGGAACAGCATCCTCATTCCGTGGAAGTTTTAGTCCAACTTGGTCGAACACTCATGGACGCACGAGAATTCCCATTAGCTGCATTCCGATTTGAAGAAGCATTATCAAAAGGAGCAAATGCTCAAGTTACGAAAGAAGCTGCAGAAGCACATTACTTATCCAGTGATTTTGAATCTGCAACTGAACGATATGGTGAATACCTTGAGGGCGAACCCGGTGACCCTGATAGTCAACTTCGATATGCTCGCTTGCTCGCACGAATAGGTAGAACAACCGAATCAATCAACGCATTCATCAAAGCCGGAGATCAGGCAAGTGCCAATGATTGCCGGCTTATAGGTGATTTATTTTTAGCAAAGAAATTGTTACCTCAATCCAAGCACTGGTTTAAAGAATCTATTGGACGATCGGATGGAACTTCTCCTGAATCATTGCATGGATTACTGCGCGTTTCGATCGCTGAAGAAAATGACGCTGAGACAGAAACATTGATACTTGCTCTTGAGAAACTTAAATCCGGTTTTTTGGAAACGACAGATCTAGCTAATTATTGTGCGGATTTTATCAGGCGAAGAAGGCTTGCAGAATTAATTTCCAAAGGAATAGATGCTCGAAGCATGAGCATTACAGAACTCGCCGCTGGACTGATTGCGGGAAGTTTCTCTCCTTCTCAAAATCAGGAAAATATTGTTTCGTCCGGACCAAAATTTTCCAACTCATATGATCAGGACGATCGCATAGCCATAGCAACCCCTATTGAAAAAGAAATTCAGTTCGCCCCAGACCAATCCGGTGAAAACTTAAGCCTGGCTGCTGCATTTGCCTCCCCTATTGAAAAAATCAATGAAGTGAGCGGGGCTTCAGAAAGCCCTATCGAATTAGGGCGAATTGCCTTTATAGACTCAAAATACACCTTGGCCCTGATGCATGCGAGAGATGCATTGAAGAACGACTCCAGAAATTCATCCGCATGGGCACTTTGCTCGCAGGCTCATTTTCAACTTGGAGAAATTGACGCAGCAGAAATGACGATTTTGGAAGCAATTCGTCATCAACCTATGAATAATGAATTCCGGCTTGAATATTTACGCATTGCACGAGAAACCTTACCCGCTGACCGCTACCTGCAAGAACTGGAAAAGGCCAGAGAAATATTCCCCGATTCAGTCGAAATTCTTTGGGAATTGGCAAGAAGGTATCACCTGATCGAAAAAATGCCAGTCACAGCTTCTATACTTTATCGAAAAGTAATTGAGGTCGCTACTGAAGATAGTTCAATTGCGAAACAAGCAAAAATTGAACTGATCAAGATTGAAAAACCATAACGGCTTAAAGGAGTACTTTTCTCAAAATGGCTAGGTTAGTAGAAGGGTTTGTCGCTGAGCTAAAGAATAGAATAGATATTTACGAAGTGGTCAGCCCCTATGTGCAATTAAAGAAAAGTGGCTCGAGTTGGGTTGGGCTAAGCCCCTTCAGTCAGGAAAAAACTCCTTCTTTTTATGTTCATCCTGACAAAGGCTTTTTCAAATGCTTTAGCTCAGGGGAAGGTGGCGATTCTATTTCTTTTATCCAAAAAATTGAAAACCTTGAGTTTCCAGAAGCACTGGAATTACTTGCTCAACGATTTAATATTCCCCTGCAGTATGACGAAAGTGCAACAAGCATTTCCAAACCAGCACATTCACGTTCGATTAAAAGCGAACTGCATGACTTACACAAATTCGCATCGGAATGGTTCGTGAAGTGTTTTCATGATCATTCTGATGAAGCGATCAATACAAGAAAATATTGGACTGAAGAAAGAGCATTTTCAATTGAAACAGCAAAAGAATTTCAAATCGGTTATGCACCCACTGATCGATTTGCTCTCTATAAGTTTCTAATCAAAAAAAACTTCTCGGACAATCTTCTGTCAAAATCAGGATTATTTCACCTCGGCAAAAATGGACAACTTGCTGGTTGTCTTTTTTCGGGAAGATTGATGATTCCTATTCACGACAAACTCGGGAGAATCTGTGCCTTCACAGGAAGAAAACTAGATCAAACCCCGGAATGGGGAGACCGTAAATCGCCCAAGTATGTAAATTCTCCTGAAACTCCGATTTTCGAGAAAGGAAACCTGCTTTTCAACTTACATTTGGCCAATAAAGAAATCTCAGAAGACAGCGAGTTTCTTCTCGTTGAAGGTCAACTTGATGCAATTCGCTGCTGGTCCATGGGGTTCCGTAGCACCATTGCTCCTCAAGGCACCGCATTTAAAAATAGTCAGGCAAACCTTTTATTCCGTTCTCGCCCCAAAGGTGTTGTCTGCCTGCTTGATGGTGATGATGCCGGAAAAAAAGCAGCTCTTTCTTATATATCAATATTTCTTAAAGAAGGACTTGATGCCAAGTTTGCGGAACTTCCTCTGGGGACAGACCCCGATCAAATTCTTCTGTCTGGAGGTCCTGTTGCCCTACAACAGATCATTGATAACGCAACCCCAATGCTGGAATATGCCGTAACCCAGAAACTCCCACAGGGTGCCCTTTCCTCCCCGAAGCAAAAGGAAATGATTTCACAATGGTTTTTTGCTTCTCTTGCAGATGTGGAATCGACCATAATCAGAGAAGGATACCTTCAGCAATTATCACGACTCATTGCCATCCCCATAGATGTCCTCAAGAGCGACTTCACCCGTTATATTAAAAATCGCCAACCGAAATACCGAGCAAATGAACAAGCGGTAAAAAAGGTAGGCCAAAAAGACTCTGATCGTTTGACAATTGTTGAGGAAGACTTATTGTCACTCCTTTTGCATGACGACCGCCTCGCTAGTCCTCTTGCCCACACGCTTGACATGTCGTGGGTTGACTTGCGTCCAATTGCCGGAAGAATGCTCGCCAAAATCCTTTCAGAAACCAATGCCGAAGGCTCTTCTCTTTCCCGTGCTCAAATCGAAGAATTACTTGAGGATGATGACGAAAGGGATCTCTACCATCGGTTGGCTCTTCAAGAGTTTGACAAGACTGAATCTGGGCTCTTTATCCGCCTTGCCAGTCAATGCTTATCCGTTCTTTTTAAGCGTCATCTCAAGTCAGAAGAGGACAAAATCTTTGCACAAATTCAAAGTTCTGAAATCGGTTCTTCTGAAATTTCAGGATTAAGAAAGAAGCTCCGTGAAATCAGATCACAACGACAATCCCCACCCCAATTACAAATTTTACCAAGACCAGAATCTACACCCATAAGCAATGCCAGCAACCAAGAAAGCCAAGATTTCCAAACCTAACGCCAAGTCAAAGACTTCCTCCAGCAAAGCGGTGAGTAAACCTAAAGTAAGTTCCGCAAAGTCCAAGATCGCTTCAGTAAAGAAAATTTCCAGCAAAACAGCAAAGGCAAGTACCAAGACCTCTACTGCTAAGGCTTCAGCTAAAGACTCGAAGCCAAAAACTTCAGAAAAAAAATCAACTGCTAAGAAAGTGGCAACTGTTCAAAAGAACAGTGCCAAAGCAAAGGCTTTGCCAACCAAAAGCACCCCTGCCAAGAAAAGGGTAAAGGTTGCTATCAAGACAACCGCAAAAGAGGCAGCTGAAAAGGTCAGTAAAACCGCTGAACCGCATGCTCTCAAAAATGAAATTACGGAAAAGGTCCGTACTCTTATTCATTTGTCCCGAGAGCAAGGGTTCCTAACCTACAAAGACATCGATAAGTCTCTTCCAGAAATCTCCACTGATCCGGAAGAACTTCAAAATGTTATCTCCATCTTCAACAACCTTGAAATCAAGTTGATGGATTCAACCGAGGTTGAAAAGTTCAAAAAGAAAAAGGAAGAAAACGAAGAAGAAACGGCACGCAGCAACAATTCCGATATGCTGGACGACCCTGTAAGGATGTACCTAAAGCAAATGGGTCAGGTTCCATTACTTTCGCGGGAAGAGGAAGTTGAAATCTCGAAAAGAATAGAAGTTGCTGAAATTGATGCTCTCAAAAAATTGTACGCGGTTTCCCTCACCGCTCGTTTTCACTTAGAAACCGCCCAGAAACTTCTCGACAGGGAAGAGCGTTTTGACCGTGTGGTCCTAGACAAGAAAATTGACAGCAGGGAAGGATACTTCAAAACATTGGCCAAGCAGGTGGATGCACTGATCGCTCTCAGTAAAAAACTTGAAAATGCATGGGATGGCTTCTTGAACGGCCCAAACGAAGTTCAAAAAAAGCGAGCCTTGGGTAGATTCAAGAAATATGAAGAAGAACTTGCACCTATTTTCAAGAAATGCTGCTTAAAGTTAAAAGTTTTTGAAGATTATCTTCAGGAATTGGGCCCAGAACTCAAAGCTATTACCCGAAACCTTCACAACCTTGAGCTTGGAAAAAAAGATCCGGTTAAATTGAAGCGCAAAGGGGTAAAAATGGACCGTATCAAAAAAGAGTTAGCCCTGGCACGGGAAAAATTTCACATGGAACCGGATGAATTAATTCAGTTGGTTAAAGATATCAGGCATTCCATGAGAGAAGCCCATAAAGCCAAGACTGAGATGGTCGAGGCAAATTTAAGACTGGTTATTTCGATTGCTAAGAAATATACCAACCGGGGCCTTTCATTTCTCGACCTCATTCAGGAGGGAAACATGGGTTTAATGAAAGCGGTTGAAAAGTTTGAATACCGCAGAGGTTACAAGTTTTCCACCTATGCTACCTGGTGGATACGCCAAGCGATTACCCGCTCAATTGCCGATCAGGCACGCACAATTCGTATACCTGTTCACATGATTGAAACATTGAATAAGGTAATGCAGGTGCAAAAACAATTGCTGCAGGAACTTGGTCATGAACCAACCCCTGAAGAAGTTGCAAATGAAATGGGCCTCGCCCTCGATAAAGTCCAGGGAATCATGAAAATGGCCCAGCAACCAATCTCCCTACAAAGCCCAGTCGGCGATGGGGACGACACCAGTTTCGGGGACTTCATTGAGGACAAAGGAGCTGAAAACCCTTACGACATGACGGCTTACTCCCTGCTTCGGGAAAAAATCATCGATGTATTGGACTCCCTTACTGAGCGGGAGCGTAATGTTCTTTCTCTTCGCTTCGGATTGCAAGATGGATACAGTCGAACCCTCGAGGAAGTGGGTAGACAATTCAAAGTTACCCGTGAGCGTATCCGTCAGATCGAGGCAAAAGCTCTTCGAAAAATGAGGCATCCCACCCGTATTCGTCAATTACATGGATTCTTCGAAGCTGATCAAAGCTCAGTCAATAAGCCAAAACCCGAAGCACTTCGACAATTAGGACTCTAAGATCATATTTTCTCTTTAGAAAGACAATTCAGTTGCTCTGTTTAACTCTCCAAACTACCTTAAACCTATGACAACTATAACCACACCCGCCCTCGCATTCATCGGAAATTTCGGCGGTGGAGAAATCATTCTTATCTTTCTCATCGTCCTCCTGCTCTTCGGGGCTAAGAAGGTTCCCGAGCTATTCCGGTCCCTTGGCAAAGGGGTAAACGAATTTCGTAAGGCAAAAAACGAGTGGGAACAAGATATTCAAGATGTCATGAATCAGGAGCCTCTTGAAGACCACGACTTCAAAGAGAAATCCAAGCAGCAGGCCAGTCAGAGCGTTTCCACCGAAGAAGAAAAGCAGTCAGCCACCTAAGCGGTTCTCTGTTCAAACACTTTTAATCCAGAGCCTTGGTACTGAACCGAGGCTCTTTTTTTTGAATCAAAACAGCTTTAGCCTCCGGCTAAAACCGGACGGAATCCCATGGCCTGTAACCATTCCAACGCTTCTGCCCGGCGGTCTCCTTGCAACTCCATATTCTGCCCCGACCAGGTACCTCCCGTTCCCAAACTGCTTTTCATCCGCTTGAGCAGCTTCTCTTTTTTGTCCTTTCCCAAAGCAGAAGGAATTCCACGAACTGTGGTTACTGTCTTCCCACCCCGGCCCGATTTTTCCCTTCTTATTTCCAGACGCACACCCTTGCCAAGATTGGACTCCTCTTGCTTCACAGAGACTTTAATTTCCCTTTCGGGCTCAGGCAATGCCTCAGGTAAGCCCTGGCTATCAAGGGAAGCAAATGGATTACTCCCAAAATCTACTGATGATCCGGTGGAAATTCTCGAGGATGCTTTATCCTTGCGGCTCATCCTCCACAGCTTCCTTTTTCAGGAGTTTCTCCACGCAACCAGGTTACTGCTTTCTGGTAACTCCGGTTTTCCAAAAAGTGGCACAACCGGGGATGTAAATTCTGTTTTTGTTCTCTGACAATTTCATCCAATCGAGCAAGGGTTTGCTTAAATTCACCAGGCTTGGCATCCTTGGGGTTTGTAATTACCTGCA
>JAYQBI010000050.1:0-8357 GCA_038137235.1 Opitutales bacterium
GATTGGCGGGAACCGCCCGGCGCGGGTGTGGTGGATGGGAAATAAGTTATTCACACTGCAGGTAATTATTCTTCTATGCAATACAAAATTTTATTGGTTCTGATGTAAAGTGCACCCCCTGAAAGTGCAATTGAGGACCTGGTTGAATCGTCATATTCATCGCCCATCTTAACGGAATGCAAAATACTCCCATCAAGTGCTGAAAGCACATAAACATGAGCATTGTGATTCATCAGGTAGATTTTATTATCGCCAGCAGTTGGTGATGAACGCCATTTGTATTTTCCCGGTAAAGGACGCTCCCAAACTATATTTCCTTCAATTGGATCAAGCTTTGTAATGGTTTTTTTAAGATCACTAAGAACATAAAAGCATTCATCATAAAAAAGTGGTGTGGGAACATCTGATGTAACATTTCTTTTGCCATTTGAGTCCCAGGCTAAAATTGGGTTAGCCAACTTCTCATCAATATTAACAGCATAAACTGGACTTCCTTTGGGAGCACAAATTAATACTCTGCCTGAACCTACGACTGGACTGGGTACAAGTCGCCACCATTCCTGTCGGTGACCCGCATTCCATGTGCCCCACCGCCATAATTCAGAACCGTTCAATGGTGCGTGACTTGTCAAAAAATCACCACCAGCAACAAGGAGACTTCCATTATGCGGAATTACACTAGCAAAGGATTCCCTCGATTCCATCCTTGCACTTGTGGCACGGGTTACTTTCCAAACAGTACTTCCATCATTCAAATTCAATTTCAGCAGGTAGGAATCAGCTCCGTCACGACCTCTTTGGTGCACTTTTTGATCACGTTGAAGAACTGGTATGTAAAGGGCATCATCAAAAATTGTTGGACTAGCGGAAAAGGTCCACTGAAAACAAAAATCGCCATAATCCTTTTGCAAATTCCTGAACCATTTTCTTTCCCCTTTAAAATTATAGCATATGAGATCACCGTTACCGAAAAAAAAGACCACCTCATCATCTCCGACTACAGGCGAAGGGCTAGCGTAATTGGAACGCGAATCTAGTTGATATTCATTTCCATCATTTCCACCTGGCTGATAACCGCTGCCAGCATGATCCAACCAAATGAGTTCCCCACTCTTACGATCGAGGCATATAGCCAATAATTTCGACAGGCTTGTGGAGTCATCCCTCTCATCAATTGATGATAAAAATACAAAATTTGATTTTACAACAGGTGTGGATGCAGATGATCCAGGCACCTGAAATTTCCATTTAACATTAGCTTCTTTATCAAATTTAGTGGCATATCTTATGCCTCCGATTGATGATCCATTATAAAAGGGCCCACGCCAGTGAGCCCATTCGGCAAAAGTAATAAAACTTAGCCCGGTTAAGAAGTAAAAAAATAGTAGTAGTCTTAAAAGAGAAGATATCATTTTTATGAAGAAGGATTTAAAATTTTGCTCAAAACTTTATTCAATCGTTATTTTCTAACCACTCCATAAAATATTCGTTGGGATCATTGGACACATTAAATTCATCCTTGAAATCCTCCACGATTTCATTTTCAAGCAGTTTTTCATCAGATTTCATGATGAGGTTCTTTATATTCTTAATAATGAGGATAGAAACGCACAAAAACAAAAATACTAGGATTAAAGAAGTCACAAAGTGAAATTAAATCGTGGCAATTATTGCTCGCTGTTAATTACTTTCGCCAACTCTAATGATAATTGATGAAGGCATTGGTTGAGACTTTTAACTTGATTTTGAGCAGCGTCGGTTAGGTTGCCATCAATTTCAAGATCCTGCGTATATGATCCACGTCTTGTAAAATCCTTCTGAGAATTTTGAATCTCCCACAAGACTGCTAGTCTGACCTCATTTTGATTGATTCGGCTAAAGTCAGTTACAGATAAACCAATGTCCCAAAGCAGTTCTCTCTCCCTTCGATTAGGAAAAATTGAGAAGAAATTTGTATTTAATTCATTGGAAAGATTAAGAGAAACCACTCTGGAGATACCATCTGCAAGGGGTTCCCCCCAACGCTTCGATTCTCTAAATTCAATTGAATATTCGTTGGGGCGAGCGATCATTTTTGAACTGTTTAAAAATTCAGGTATTTCAACTTCCATCATGTAGAAAGAATTGCCACTCTTCTTCGAATTATTGGATTCAGCCGATTTAATTGGGGAAAGAAGATAAAAATCAGGAGTTATGTGAGTGGACTCTGGGACAACGCATGAAGAAAAAGTCAACATAACAAGGAGCGAGAGAATGAAAGAATTACAAAAACTATTCATCTGAAATATTTTTTCCCCGGAGTAATGCTTGGGGGTTGCGCTCCAACATATCAGCCAAAGCTTGTATTGATTTAGACATTGAAGTTACCTCGCGCAATGCACTAACCGCGGAGAAACGTAGATCACTTTGCGGGGATAATACCTCATCCACTCGATCATTGAGCTCAGAAATCTTTTGAAAAGAAGTCCTAGCTTCTTTTATTGCTAGACCAAGCTCAGGACCAAGTCCGGAATAATTTTGCGAAAAAGAATTAACCAAATGATCTAGATCCTTGGCTAACTGTATATAATTGTCGCTCAGAGATTTCATATCAAGAGCATTCATTTGCTTCGTTGCAATATCTACGAAATCACTAAGCTGAGTACTGAGTTTTTGGATATTGATCGTTTCACTTAATTCAGCGAAAATCGAATCTTTGGTCTTGAGCATTCTGTGTCCATAAAGCATCGGAACAGAACCATTCGAATCCCGGGCGACGATTTCTGTAGTTAAATTGATATATAAAATACCTGTTACGAAACTTTCCTGAACCAATTGTCCTACTAAATTTGGCAGTACTTCATTGCGAATTTTCCCCTCAGTATCGAACAACAGATTATCTCCTTCGATTCCGTAAGATTGGATAAGTTTTCTGTTGATCTCGATTAAAACTGGAACCGGTCCTTGCTCTAAATTTTCTCCCAAGAAAAAGCGTTTAACCCGTCCAACACGAATTCCATTTAAGGTAACTTTGCCTCCTTCATTTAACCCAAAAACATTTTCGTCAAAAACCAAAACAAACTTTTCGTTCTTTTCACCAAAACGAGAAATTTCTCCGGTAAAAATAAGGAAACCAAGAAATAACAAAACCGCACCCGTGGAAAAGATGCCGACAAGTACGCTATTGGAAAAAAACTTCACAAGATTGAAAATTTTCTAGGTTCATCGTTGATGATCATGACAAGTTATGCGAATTAACTAGGTTTTTACGATCAAGAAAAGACCGGACTTCTAAGTGTTCAGAATTTTTTGCCAAGTTATGTGGGTTTCCACTGTCTAAAATAGTAGAATCCTTACCCCCTAAAAAAATCGCATCGTCAGCAATAGTAAACACACTGTTAAGTTCATGGGTAACCACCACAAAAGTTAGTCCCAAATTTTCCTTTAAATTAAGAATAAGTTCATCCAGTTTGCCAGCACTAACAGGGTCGAGACCAGCTGAAGGCTCATCGAAAAATAAAATTTCTGGATCAAAACTGAGAGCCCTTGCTAATCCTGCCCTCTTTTTCATTCCTCCACTTAATTCAGAGGGGAACAAGGACTCACAACCAGTTAAACCAACTAAACTAAGTTTGTAATGTGCTATTTCTCGGATCTCTTGTTTGCTCAATCTTGTAAACATTTGCAAAGGCAAGGAAACATTATCCAATACATTCATGGAACTCCATAATGCACCACTTTGATAGAGCACACCTAATTTATGCAGAAGTTGCGGCGATGGATCCTTTCCGCCCTTCCATAGAAGTTCATCACAAAGAACAACTTCTCCTTGTAGGGGACGAAGCAGCCCAATCATGGACTTCATCAAGGTACTTTTCCCGCATCCGCTTGAACCAAGAATTGCCAAGCAATCCCCACGATTAACTGAAAAGTTTAAATTATTAAGGATAGGCAGATGAAAGTAGCCAACATGTAGATCTTTTACCTCAACTACTTTGGGGGATGTAGAATTCATCATTTACCTCAATCCCACTAGGCTAAAAGTCGTTTCAAACAACGCATCACAGATAACAATAAGTGTGATCGAAAGAACAACAGAAGAAGTTACTGCTTTACCCAACTCAGATGAATTCGACCCCGCATTTAAACCCTTAAAACAGCCAACTAAACCGACAATTAATCCAAAAGCTACACTTTTACATAACCCAGAATAGACTTCCCACATTTCCACAAGTGCAGACTGGGTTTGCTCCATGTAGTGAGAAATTGAAAAATCCATAATCTGTACACCTACCGTTAGACCACCAACTATTCCAACGACATCTGCATAGAGTGTGAGCAGAGGAGTCATAATTAAAATAGCCAAAACTCGTGGCAGGATTAAAAACTCCATGACGGAGACTCCAAAAGTTCTCAGCGAATCGATTTCCTCGTTTAATTTCATTGAACCCAGTTCTGCGGCGTATGAAGCACCGGTTCTGCCCGCTAAAACAATTGCAACCATTAGAGCACCCATTTCCCGAACCATTGCAAGGGAAACTAGGTCTGCTACATAAATTGTAGCGTTAAATTTTTGAAGCTGAACACTTCCCACAAAAGCCATAGTGAGACCAGTAAGAAAAGAGATCAGGGTAATAATAGGCAAACCCAGGGCTCCGCAGTCCCGACATAAGCGCAAAAAATCTTCAATTCGCATGTGAGAACGGCCCAACGAAAGCTTGGATAATGCGATCCACCACTTGCCCCAAAAAGTGAAAAAAGGTAATAATTTTATACCTGCAAGGTAGATAATTATGCCTGCCGCAACTCCTGCATCCTTCGTTCGGCTAGGAGAGGAGTTGACGGCAATTCTCTTAAAATCAAGGAGTTTGCATATTTTAAGAGGCAGGCAGCTTCCATCGAAAACAATACTTCGGTTCGCGAGGTCACTGTTTACTTGATGGAGAAATACAATCAAGGAGGAGTCCCAATGTCCATCATCCGGAAAAGAAAATGAACATGTAGTTAAATTTGAACATTTCTCAGAATTAATTACTTTTGTCCATTCAGACAGGATCTGCTCGTGGGATTCCAGTATAGTCCAACTCCCGAAAAGTTCACACATCAGAGATTCTTCCTTCCACAGAAACTTTATATTGGGTCTTTCTCTTTCCACTAGAATCTCGCGACAATTAAATTCATTCCTTAAGGTTGCAGAATATTGATTACAATTAAAAATAGCTAACAAAAATGAACTTTCGAGCAATTCTCTTTGATTTGGACGGTACCTTAATCGATCAATTCACCGCCATTCACCGAGCTTTTTCTAAGACACTTTCAAAAATGGGCTTCAGGGAACCTTCCTATGATGAAGTCAGGCGTGCGGTTGGAGGCGCATCTGAAGCTACCATGACCAAATTAATTGGTCCGAGCAGAGCCAAGGAAGCTGTTTCAATACTTAGACCTATATTTGAAGAAGAAATGCTCTATGATCTCACTTGTCTTCCCTATGTAGAAAGAGGATTAGAAAGAATTACTGAGAACAAAATTTCATGTGCGGTTCTCACCAATAAATATGGACCTCATGCCAGATCAGCCTGCAAACATTTAGGACTGACAAAATATTTTCAATTCATCCTTGGTGCAAATGACACTAATTGGAAAAAACCAGAACCACAATTAACTCAATTGGCTCTTCAAAAGATTGGTTCATCCCCAAATGAAACTATTTATGTTGGAGATTCGCCTTATGATTATGAAACTGCCAGAAAATCAAACATTCGCTGTCATCTTGTGGCTACTGGCACTCACTCTTATGATGAATTATGTAAGTTCGAAGCTCAATCAACGCATTCATGCTTCAAGTCCTTAATCGATCACTTGATGCAACTAAATCATCCTTAATGAGCGATGAATTGACCTTATAATCGTTACAGGATAAAGTAATATCCAATACCTACCCAATAATGAAACATTCCTCTTCAGTATTTTCCACCCTTAGGAAAGAAGCTATGCGTATCGATTTATCAAGTTTTTTGAGAAAGTCGCACTGCCCTCGCAACATTCCTGAAATTTCAGTAATTCTTCTGACAGCCAATCAACCATTTTTGGAAGATTTAAAGAATAAGTATACTTTTTCATTTTACTATTCTCAATCCCTTCACGAGTTTTTTCGTCGTGGATTGAATTTAAACAGCTTTATTTTAATTGCACCACACAATCGATCGGAATGCTCTTCTTTTGACCTTAACCAAATTGTGGGCAACCGTACAAATGTTCCATTTGAAATTTTGATCAATAATTTTGAGAAAGCTCATGAACTCACGGATGCGGTTGGTAAATGCTATAACCGGGTTAAATCTTTGCTTTCACTCGAAATCTCTGTTGATAACTTGACCGAGTCGCAATTAAAGAAAAACAGAATTAACCAAAGCGAAATCAACAAATGCACAGAAAGTCGAGAATATCGTTTTACCAAAAGAATTTTTATGGAAAGACTTTCGCGGGAAATCGGCGATCTACCGGAGATTTATTTAGCAAAACAAATTTCCAAAATTCGCAAACTCTAATCAGTACACCCTGATCTCAATTATCAGGCCAAAGATATGTAAAGATGTGTGCCTCGAGGAATTGTATCTGCCAAGGAAACCGCATCTTCATTTGATACTTGGATACACCCTGAACTTGAGGGTTCACCGAGCCGCTCTTCATGATTGGTTCCATGTACATATATAAACCTAGCGAAAGAATCTGCATTCCCACCAGAGTTCAGCCCTTTTTCTAGTCCTCGCAAACGCAAAATTCGTGAAGTGATTAGGTTCTTCTTGCGTGCTTTCTGATCGCACTCCCAATAACATTGACCCAAAGCGAGACGTGCCTCAAACACCATGCCAATGGGCTGATCTTTTCCAATAACATCACAAATTTCATGTAAACCCCAAGGTGTCCCAAAGGACCCTTCTAGGCAGTTCGGAGGATTGAGCGAAGTCGAAATCACATATGTTTTGACAGTCTTTGCTTCTTTTTGATGATACATCTTTTGATCTTGAATGGAAACGAGAAGCAAATCTGCCGTTTCCTTTAAGTTTAGTTGATGTACCACCTTCAAATATTCACCGCTTAAATTCATCTAAATTGAAAAAATATCGAATTGGTATCGTAGGCGCAACCGGTGCGGTTGGCCAAGAAATAATCAATCTTCTCGAAAAGAGAAATTTCCCTGCCTCCGAAGTACGCCTTCTTGCTTCAGCCAGGTCAGCAGGTCGTGAAATGAATATCCTTGGTGCAAGCTCGAAGGTGCTAGAAACCACTCCAGATGCTTTCAATGATCTTGAAATTGCAATCTTTAGTGCTGGTTCTGATAATTCTATTAAATTTGCACCTGAAGCTGTTAAAAGAGGCTGTGTCGCCATCGACAATAGCTCAGCTTTCCGCATGGAAAAAAATGTTCCTTTAGTTATTCCCGAAATAAACGGCGATGCCTTGGATAACCATCAGGGAATTATTGCCAACCCAAACTGCTCAAGTGCAGTCGCACTAATGGCTCTCTTTCCACTGCATAAAAGATTTGGCCTTAGACGCTTCCTTGCATCCACTTACCAAGCTGTTTCAGGTGCTGGTGCATTGGGGCCCATCTGCCTAGATCGTGAGATAAGTGAAAAAAACGGAATAGTTTTTGAAGGTAATGCTTCTGAGTCAGTATTTGCCCACCCTATTGCCTATAATTTAATTCCTCACATTGACGAATTTCGTGACGATGGATACACAAAAGAGGAGTTAAAAATGAGAAATGAATCACGAAAAATCCTCGGACTGAGTGAACTTGAAGTCTCATGCACCTGTGTTCGCGTACCTGTTTATCGTGCCCATTCTATATGCATCAACGCAGAGTTTCGTGAGACAGTTAACATACCTGATGCCAGGCAAGCACTCAATTCGTTTGAGGGATTGGATTTTGTAGATGACCCTAAGAACAAAATCTACCCTATGCCGATTAATTGTTCTGAAAAAGAAAACTGTCAGGTGGGGAGATTGCGAGTCGATCATGCCCTCCAAAATGGCTTAGCCTTTTGGGTTGTCGGGGATCAGCTATGGAAAGGTGCGGCCCTCAATGCTATTCAAATTGCCGAACACTTAATTCAAAAAAAATCAGTACGCTTCTTTAATTAAAAGGATTTGGCAAAGAATTTGCTTAATTCTATTTTATGAATCCCATTGCAGTCGCTGAATTAACTCAACTTGGATCCTCAATTCTCCGAAAAGGAATCAGTTCGCTCTCCAAGACAGAAAACCACCTTACTACCCCATCAGCATTTGCTGATAAACTGAAAGGTGCTGAGTCTGCATTAACGAGATCTGAACTTAATGACTTGAAAACTAAATTACTCAAGGACTCTTAC
>JAYQBI010000051.1:0-8290 GCA_038137235.1 Opitutales bacterium
TTTCGCACCGCCGCAGGCGAATGATCTGTACGGAATGTATGGAAATCCTGATTTGCATCCTGAGAAAGCTGATTCATGGGAAGTGGGGGTAATTTCGAACCCAAGCCGGGCGGTAAGCTTACGGCTTTCGTATTTCGATACCGAATTTGAGGACCTTATCGAGTGGAGCGGGTTAACAACTGCCAATGTTGGAAGTGCCAGATCGAAAGGTATAGAAACATCCATGGAAGCAAATCGAGGAAACTATGAAACTCGTCTTTCTTTTTCATATCTCGATGCTATTAACTCAGGCACGAACGAGAGGTTACTGAGAAGGCCAAGAATCTTGGGTGACCTTGTCATTAAGTATTTTAGTGTAAAGCACACTCTTGGGGTCGGGCTGAAATATCTGCATGATGTGATAGATATTGATGGTGCCACTTTTGCCAGGATTAGTGGAGATGACTATGCTATTTTGAGAATATTTGGAGATTATCAAATCACGGATTCGATAAAACTTGTCGGAAGAATAGAAAATCTAATGGATGAAGATTACGAGGAGGTGGATGGATATCCCGCACTTAGTCGTTCGATCTATGCGGGGCTTGGTTTTTCCTTCTAATAGAATTTCTGACTTATTTACCCACACTCGGGGCACACACCGTAGAGCATAACCTCAAAGCCTTGAACTTTGAAACCTGTAGGTGCTTTTGCAGGCGGGGTGTCTTCGGTGCTATCTTCGAGGGCAAAAAGTTTATCACAGGATCGGCAGGCAAAATGTACCTTGTCCTTACCATCTGCCCATTCGTAGCGGGGTGGCTGTCCCGGGTAGTCCACTCCCACGACCTTATTTAATTCGTTGAGCGATTTTAGGTGCCGATAAGTGGTGGCAAGTCCGAGTCTGGGAATTTTCTTTTTCGCAAGTTCGTTAATTTCCAACGGGGTAAGGGGACGATCAGCAGTTCGGATGACTGATAAAATGATTTCACCCTGCTTGGTGTTTCTTTTCATTGGGCAGGATAATTCCGTGAGTCTAAGGGATTAAGAACCTTTTTTCGATTCCTCGATGGTCCGTTGTTTGAGTTCCTGTACTTCCTTTTTGATCTCCGCGAAGGTCTTTTTTTCCATCCGGTCGATAAAAAGCACTCCATTTAAGTGGTCAACTTCATGCTGGATGCAGCGAGCAAGCAGACCATCGCATTCAAGGGTATGCTCAACTCCGTCAAGATCCTGAAAGGTAACAACTATCCGTTCCGGGCGAGCGACATCCGCATTTATTCCAGGAAAAGATAAACAGCCTTCCTCATAATAGTATTCATCGCTGGGGAGTGCCCTGACCTTAGGGTTGGCCAAAGACATCGGCATGAGCAGGGAAGGGGACAGTGCCTTACCATCAAAGATACAGGTTATTGGGTAATCTGGATGTTCCGGTACTTCAACTACACAAAATTGCAGAGCCTCCCCGATTTGTTGGGCGGCCAATCCAATTCCCTCTGACTCATGCATTAGCGCAAGCATTTCTTGGGAGAACTTGAGAAGGGACTCATCGAAGTCTACTACTTTGCGACCTTTTTTACGGAGAATCGGATCTCCGAAATAACTAATTTTTAAACTCATAAAGGGAGGTTTCTACAGAAGAATGTAAGAAAATTAAATTGAAATTGCATTGAACCTCTTAATTCGAAATAAAGTACCCAAGTTGGATATGGTAAACAAGTTTAAGTTGGGTGGAGTTGCCTTTCTTCCCCTTGCGATATTTTTTGGAATTCTTGGACTGGGCTATCCTGTTTTTTTCGCCACTGTTTCTGAGCACTCATTGGCTGATATAGGAGATGGTACCAAAACAATGGATGAGGAAATGGTTCGTCAACTACGTCAGAATAATATTGGGCCGGCGGAAATGTTACTTCCTCTGGTATCGGTTAACCGGCGTCAGGAATTTGCGAATGCTATAGCAACGAAGCAAAAGTCGCACCCCGAACTTTCGATTTCGGGCGGTGGAAGTATTTTTGATATGCTGACTTTTAACGAATATTTTGGAGGTCTGGATAAATATAATCTAAACCGTGGGAGGTATGAGGCTTTCTTTGTCTATAATCGGGCAACATCAAGGGGGGATTTGTGGGATCGGCTGCGAGATAAAAGTTCAAATGACAATGTGCAGGCATTATTACGATCTATACCAGTGGATGGAAGACCGGGATTCTTTTGGACAAAGTTAATGAATGAACCACTCGTTTTTGCATTCCCTGGAGTAAAAGTTGCGAAGTTAACTGACTACCCTTATTTCTCTGGTCGTAAGGTTTTACTTTCAGTTGGCCTACGTGGACCAGAGGCATTTGACGGTAATGTTACTGAGGCACAGGTTCGAGATCTGTGTCTAGCGGAAGCCCGTGTTGCATTGGCTGAATTCAAAGGTGAAGCAGAATGGTTTGATGTTCGCAAGGAAGGTACGGAGACAACGATTACCAGAAATGATGGAGATTTCAGCCTTCCTGAGTCGCTTGATTTTTCCGATTTGGCTGACCGGTCTGTCATGCTGAAACTTGGACGAACAAATGATGGGGGGTATGCCGTTATTATAGGTGGAATCATTAATGCGGAAGGAAAAATGGAAAGCCATGGCCGTTGGTTGCCCTATCCGATTCTGGTTCCCATGATGGTTGGTACGGCGATGTCTTTAGAGAAAGATTATTACTCTGCCGATACTGCATTTGAAATTGGTCGATTGTCCCAAAAAGCCCTACAAGGTGATCACTCTTCAAAAGAAAGAATTCGTTCGTTTTATTGGTCAGCTCATCAACTTGCCCGTAAGATGAATCTCATCCAAATGGCTGAACTCACCCAAAGCTGTCCTGATCTGCAGGGCGTATTTGACTTGTCCGCACTCATCCGGATGCTTAATCGTCCACTATCGGCATCCATCGGAAAAATAAAGGAGGCAAATCGCAATGCAGGTTTACTTCCCATGGATAAAAGAGAAGAGCACCGTAACTCAGTTTTGAATATGATTAAGGATAAGAAAGTAATTCAGGCTAAGTTTGACCGGGATTTGCAAATCGTTTACTCCGCCACCTTACTTTCCGGAAATCCTTCAGGCATCCTTAGATTTGTCAGTAACTATCCTGTTTACCAAAAAGATGGTGATGAGGATGCAGTGGAACAAGCCTTGAATGACTTGAAGTTGGCGATGTCACACGGGAAAGGAGCCCTGGACCATCTTCTTGAGCGGAATAAACCCATTCACCAAAGTGGATTTGCAGTAAGCTTTGCAGAACCTATATTTCCCTTCCTAGGCGGTGGACTGCTTACTAGCCTTTCTCATAAACACCGTGATCTTTCCATCACCCTAAAAATCGCCCTTCTGATTGCATCATTTTTTTGTTTGCTTCTTTTCATTTCTAAGACACTGCCTAGACCTAGCTACCAACGTGCAAGCAGTCACTATGCTCTCCGCTGGACGCGCAGGTTTTCTGCTTCTGCTCTGTTTGCATTGATCGGAGTTTTGGCTCTTGAGCCGACTCTTTTGCAGACTCCAAGGGGGCAGGTGTCCGTAGCCGGGTTTGATTTTGCGCTTGCGAATCTGCTCGCCTACGCCAATGAGGAATCTATGGCGGATCAAAACCTAACCATCGTCACCGCGATCGTTGCAGGAGTATTCCTGTTAATACAAATTGTGATTTTCATGATTTGCATGTCCCGCGTTTCGCAAATCAAAAACGAAGAGCTTAAGGCCGGTCTTAAACTTGGTCTGCTAGATAATGAGGAAAACTTGTTTGACCTCGGATTATATGTGGGACTTGGGGGAACTGTTTTATCCCTCATCCTGCTGCTGGTTCTTGATGTCAAGCAGGACGCTCTAATCGGGGCATATACTTCAACCCTGTTTGGCATTCTTTTTGTTGCGGCATTGAAAATCGTAATCATCCGACCATACCGCAATCATTTACTGGTCAAGCAAGCTGAAGAAAAGGGAGTATGAACCGCAGCCTGCTGCTCGTAGTCTGCGATTTCTTGCTTCTAAGCATACTTGCTTTGGCACGCTTTGATGTGCCTAAAGATGCAGTTATTGCTCAGGATGATCAAAAAGTCGTTTCCAAGGAAGTTGTTGAACGTATCTCGGATGGTGAAAATTATGATGATGTAGTTGCGGAATTAGAGGCGACTAATGAAACACTGCTGGAAAATTTGAGTAGTGATAAGGATGATTTGGTTGAACAAAAATTAAAATTGGAGGCTGAGATTGCTCAGAGGCAAAAAGAACTCGAACAGAAAGAACTGGAAATTGCTTCTAAAGATGCGGTAATTGAGGGAAATCAGGAAGCACTTGAGCAGGCAAAAAAAGAAGCCACACAATTGGAGGCACAGCGAAAGGAAATCGAGCGTAAAAGGGAGGAACTTTTGCAAAGTAACGCAGCATCAAAAAAGGAACTGGAACTACTCGCCAAAAATTTAGAGGAAGCAAAGAAAAAATCTGAAGAACTTGCTGAAGTTAAATCCAAAAAGGAAAAAGAAGCTGAAGCAGCCCGCCTCGAATTGGCTGCTTCGGTGGAGCGTGCAAAAGCACAGGAACTTGCAGCGGCAGAAGCCAAGGCACTTTTGATTGAGGAGAAAAAACGGTCTGATGAATTACTTGCATCTACTGCAAAAATTGACCAAAAAATAGACACCTTAAACAAGGGACTGGATGGGGTGGGGCAGGACCTCAAAAGCGTTGGACAGGGCTTAGCTGGAGTTGGGGAGAAAATTTCCAATGTTTCTGATGATGTAAGTTCAGTAAAAGAAGGTGTATCTAAAGTTGAGAAAAACGTTCAGGAATCTGTAGAGGTACAGAAAGAAAACTTCCGTAAACTTAATGAAAGACAAACCCGGTCGGTGAATGAAATTTTTACAAGATATGAGCAAAATAAAGTAAACCTGGAACTTTCTTTCATCCATAAAATGGGGATTATGCAGAAAAATCAGGAGGATAAATTTTCCATGGATACAATCCTGATGGTGGATGGCAATTTTGTTTACGCATTAGTCCACGCAAAGGATAGCCCATTTCGCGTCGACCATACTCCAAGAAAGCTGGTTTCGGTTTCGGGTCAAATTTCCAGTCCAAAACTGACTTCTCCCCTACCTGTTAAGGAAATTGCATTTATGGATGACCCCAGAATCATAATTGTTCCCTTGTACGCGAAGCCTGAGGAATTAACTGCTTCGTCTGGGCTGGAATTATTCCAGGCACCCTCTAATCCTTTTCTCTTTGACGATGCAGTGGTTGTGGATGTGAAAGATGGTAGATTTGGACAAACCAAATGCCTTCGGGATGAAAAAGATGGACGCTACATCCAGGTTGATGAAAGACACTTTGCATTTCTTACCGGTGCATTCAATCCGGGTAGGGGGGATCTTGTTTTTTCACAAAAAGCCGAATTGTTGGGCATTATGGTAAATGGAGACTATGCATTTCATGTTAAAAACTTAGGTGGTCGCATCCAAGGGGGATCCCGTACCATTTTAGGTAATTCATTTGACCCTATTGCAACAAACTTATTGTTGAAAGAAATGAACAAAAAACTTTCAGGACTGGCAAAGAAGTTTAAATTTTGATTCGGTCTAGGACAGGTTTTCCCAAAACTTGTTTGATTAAGAAATAGATGATCCTTTTTGTTTTAGATTAAATGTTGACCAATGCCTTGAAAGAGCGTGGTTTTGCAAAAAACTGGTTGGATATTCCGACAAGTAATGTTCCGTGGTTTATTACTTTTGGACTAATGCTGATTGCATATTTATTATGCTTTTGGGTCAGGCTGGAATGGATTGATTTTGCTCAAGCAGGCTATTTAAACGAACAGGGCGAACAGGTTTATCTTAGGCCCAATATGGTCAAAGATGGAGTAGCATTACCGAATACCCATGACAGTTTTTATTTTGGAAGTATAGTCCAAAAAGCAGCCTTGGGGATGCATGCTGAAAACGATCTTCTTCCAGGGGTATACCAAAACGGAATGATAACCGCACTTCCTTACTGGTTGATCAAGTTTTTCCCAGATCTTTCCATTGAGCAATTGTTGTTATGGTTACCCGTTTATGTTGCTGGTTTGGTTTGCATTCCAATCATCCTAATTGGTAACCTTTACAGGTGTGTGCCTTGGGGTTTTGGTGCAGCCTGCCTTGCTGGCATTACGCACAGTTATTATAATCGTACATTAGCCGGGTACTACGACACAGATATATTTGCGATTACCGCCCCAGCATTCTCTGTCTTTTTTCTTCTTGCTGCATCTCGAACCCGTTCTATCCGATATCTTTTGGCGGCATCGATCTCCCTACTTCTTGGAAGATTTTTTTATGGATCTGTACAAGCCATAACTTGTTCCTTGTGTCTCGGTTTTCTCGCATATCAAACAATGGTTTTGTTAGTCGATGCGTTGAATAATAAAAAGAAGGGCACAACTTTCTATAATTTAATATTTCAGCAGTTATCAAAGCCTTTTAACCTTACTGTAATTTTTTCTATCGGATGGGTTCTCTATGCAGAATCATGGTCTTTAGGATCCCAGGTGGAAAGTAATCCGAGTTTATTTTTCATAGGTTTGTCGATTCCTTTACTCGTGCTTATTCTTTCGTTTGTACCCCCTACAGTAAGAATCGGAAGCGGTTCACTCGAACATTTCTATGGGGCAAAAGTTTTGGCAACCTTATCTTGTTTGATGTTATTAGTAATCGGAATGGGTGTGATTCCATTTCTCAACTTGGGGCCGTTCTCGGGAACCTGGTCCAAGGTAACGGGTAAATTGCAAAGTTATTCTGTGGTTGGAAAGACCGGTTCAACCATGAGTTCCCAGGAAAATGCACTTAAATTTTTAGATGTCAAAACTACGATTCGAGAAGCCAGTAAAATTCCTCACGAAGTCGTAAGAAACAGAATACTTGCTGACACGCCTACCTGTTCCTGCCCAAGATGCATGCCGGAGGGACTAGAAAAAGCGGGGTTAGTTATACCTGCTTCGATTATAGGATTGGTAGGTTTAGTTCTTATCATGCTAAGATATTGGGAGTTTTGCATTACCTTACCTTTCATCGTGATCGCATACCATTGTTTTCAAGGAAATGTCGGTTTGAGGTTTACTGTGCATGTTGGAAATTATGCTGCAATTGGGCTTGTTTTTTTCTTGGGTGTTCTTGTTTGGGGTCTTGTTAAATTTTTTGCCAAGCGGAAAATGGAAAGTGAAGTTTTCCGAAATCGATTGAGTTGGAGTAGTTGGGGTGCGGTTCTACTGGTAGTTGCTTGGTTTGCTTCACCTAATTTACAACATGCTGCAAACTACCATTCTCATGTGGTTTATCCTATCGAAACCATAGAGGTATTGGAGAAACTTAACAACGCATCCAATCCCAATGATTTTGTCGTCACCTGGTGGGATTATGGTTCTGGGTGTTGGTATTACGGGAATACCCTTACTTTTACATCTCCTGCCCATCAAACTGTTGATAATTTTTTAAGCTCGGAAATTCTTCGATCCACCTCGCCGATCAAAGCATCTAACCTTTCAAAACTAAAAACAGAAACTTATGTAAAAATTCAGAAACAAAAATTACAATCTGGTGAAAGTAATTTTTCAACAGCAGTACAAGCTATTTTCAAGGATGGAACTGATGACCAAGTTTTTTACCAAGGACTTCTTTCGGATGCAGCGAGCGTTGATTTCAAATTGCCTGCAAAGACCCGTGATACCTTTCTCTTTTTACCTTATGAAATTTTAAGAATATTTCCCACTATCCTGAGTTTTAGTTCAAGAAATTTGTATTTTTCGGGTAATGAAGGAAGTAATGCATCCAACTTAAATGAGCCCCCTATGGTTATCCTACGCGGTGGGAGAAGAGAGGGTGCTTCCTATGTTTTTGATGGTGGCTATCGAATTAGCCGAAGGGGAGAATTGTTGTTGGATGGAAACCAACGAGGTATAGTTTCCTATGGGCAAGTCTTTGAAGTTGACCCAAATGGTGGACCTGCTCGGCCAATTGATAGCATCCTTATTGATGGTTTAAATATTTCACTGAGGTATGACGCTTCAGTAGGAAGAAGGCTAGTGCACATTCCCCATCTTAACGAAGTAATTATTTTATCGGCGGATACCTTCCGGTCTTCGTTTGCCCGTCGTTATCTACTATCTGCATTTGATTCCAAAGTTTACAGTCATCCATTATTTGAAAGAGGAGCTGATCCAAGAAAGCAGCCCTTTTTTGCCCAAGCTGATTGGGTTACCAGTCAAGGTTCTAAAATTTATCTTAATATGCGCGGTGGTTACCGGATTGAGGC
>JAYQBI010000052.1:0-8257 GCA_038137235.1 Opitutales bacterium
CGATTTAGCTCGCGCTTTTGTCCTTCAAGTGACTCTACATCCATGGCAAGGGCAGATTCACGAGCATCCAGTTCCTTTTCCCTAGCGAGTAAAGTTTCTTTTAAAAAACCAAGTTCCTTGGAAAGCTGATTCATCGAGTGTGTCTCTGCGGGAGAGTAACTAGTATCATCAGCATCGAATTCTACACTGGTGAACTCTGCTTTTATTTGAGGAAGGGGCTTAAAAAGGCTTTCATAATTCAAGAGTAACATTACAACCGCACTCGAAACCGAGAGTAAAACGGCAATAAGGGCAACTATGGTAGGTGATATTTTCATGATGATCTTATGAATGGGATCGATTAAAAACAAAACGGGAGCTTATAATATCTTCCTGCTCTTTTTCCTCTTTTTTTTGTTCATAGGAATGGTGCTCATTTGCCTTTCTTTCTTTAAACCTGTCGAGACTTTGGTATTCAGCTTCTTTTTGCAGAAAGACTTTTCTTCTGGCAGACTCCATCGAAGAGAGTTTGGAAAGATTCTTTATCAGTCTTGATTTAGAATCTTTGGCATTTTTTATCTGGCTTTGAAAGGTAATCATTTCGTTTCCAGAAAATAAACTCTTTGATTTAAGTGACAATCGTTCGTTAAGCTCCTCCAAGTACAGGTCAGCCTCTTTTACCTTGTTGTCAGCAATCTCTCTTTGTTCGATCGATTTTGCATAATCCGCAAGGGCTCGGTCTCGTGAGTTTTTTCTTAACCGAAGCAAGGTTTCAAGCCTGAAAGTAAATGCCTTCATTGAAGGAGGGAAGTTAAGGATGAAAAGGAATCTTCTCTTGGTAATAATTCCTCATAATTTTGCTTCAAGAAGGATTCAAATAAAGGGAACTTTTCGATGGAACGGTCAATCTTAGGATTACTGTTTTTAACATAAGCACCCACATTGATCATATCCTCGTTTGTGTAGTATGTGGACAAAAGATCCCTAGCTGAAGAAATCATATTAATTTCATCTCGGCTACAAACTGCACGGTCAAGTCTGCTAACACTGCTTAAAACATCGATTGCAGGAAAGTGATTGGCATTGGCTAGTTTTCGGCTCAAAACAATATGACCGTCGAGGAAACCTCTTACCGCATCAGCAACCGGTTCGTTCATGTCATCTGCTTCGACGAGCACTGTGTAAATAGCAGTTATTGACCCCGCTGCACTAGTTCCTGTCCTTTCCAAAAGTTTGGGCAGTAAAGAAAAGACCGAAGGCACATACCCGCGGGAAGCAGGTGGTTCACCTGAAGCCAAACCGATCTCTCTTTGAGCCATTGCAAAACGGGTAACGGAATCCATTAAAAGCAAAACTTTTGCACCTTCATTTCTAAAGCCCTCTGCCAAAGCTGTGGCTAGAATAGATGCCCTTATTCTCATAGGTGCTGGCTGATCTGATGTGGAGACAACTAAAACGGAACGCTTCAAGCCTTCTGGCCCTAAGTCTTTCTCGACAAATTCTCTTAATTCACGCCCCCGTTCCCCAACTAATGAGATTACATTAATTTCTGCCTCTGATCCCCTTGCAATCATCCCCAAAAGAATTGACTTCCCTACCCCACTTCCAGCGAAGATTCCCATCCGTTGACCTACTCCCATTGGCACAAAAGTATCCAATGCCTTGATCCCGGTTCCAAAAGGTTCAGAAATCAAAGAGCGATCAAGTGGGTTGGGAGGTTCTGCGAAAAAACCATTTCTCATTGAGCAATTCAATGGTCCTTTACCATCGATCGGTCTTCCCATCCCATCAATTATTCTTCCAAGAAGAGCGTGACCACATGGAACCAAGTTTGAATTTTTCTGAGAAACTACACGACAACCTGGGTGAATCAAATGGATACTATTAAGGGCCATGAGCAATACCGAGTGATCTCTAAACCCAACGACCTGAGCTTCGATTTTCTCACTAGTTCTGTCTGAAATTATGGTGCAGACTTGACCCACGCTCGTTTCCGGTCCCTCTGATTCAATAATTAGACCCGTGACTTTCCGAACCATGCCAACCTTGTCACAAGTTCTGGTCGAAGAAATTTCTTCCTTCAAACGATTTAGGCGACCTGAAAATGAACTAACCATTTTGAGTCATCGAGGATTCGATTCTACGAAGTTTAGTAGCAATTCTTCCATCCAAAAGACCGAACCTACTTTTTATTTGGCAATCTCCTTTTTCCAAAGATGCATCCTCATGAAATCTTACATTGGGATAATCCGGTAACAATGAATCATCGCCGTCCAAATTATCAAAAATTCCAGAAATGGCACTAGCGAAACCATCTTCATTTTCAGTATCAACTGTAGAATGATTATTGCTTTCAGGGTTATTCAAAGCCTTGAGAAGCTTTAAATCATCAGGACAAAGAAAAACATCGAGAGATTCATTTTCATCGGCAAACTCCTTGATAAGTGAAACGACAATACCCTCAACCGCCTGAGCATCAATTTTCAAACCGGGCAAAATGTGCTCGAAAAGACCAATTAATAATTCAGGTAATCGATTTTCCAACTCTGTTAAAGTGGATGATGCCTCGTTTTGAATTTTAGCAAGCAAATCCTGCTGACGACTAGCTAGTTCTTCCCTGAGATCAGCCAATTCCTTGCTAAATTTAATGTCAGATTCTGAGCAACCTTTATTGTATTGATCTTCAGCATTTTGATTTGACTCAGCCCACGAGATTGGAGGGTTACCATAATAAGTGACCTCAAATCTTTTAGGTGAAGATAAAAACTCTATGTCTTTACTGAACGACAACGTCGCTTCCTCCGGTATCGAGAATAATTTCTTCATCCTCCTCGAGTTCGCGAACTATTTGAATTACACGATCCTGAGCTGCCTCGATCTCGGATAATCTTTTGGGACCAAGAAATCCCAATTGTTCCTCCAATGCTTCAACCGCTCGCTTAGACATGGTGGAATAAATCGCTTTCTTGAGCTCCGAGGATGCATTTTTCATAGCGATAACTAGATCATCCTGATCGACTTCCTTGGTGATTTTGGAAATATCGCCTGGGCTGAGACGAACAATATCCTCGAAGCGGAACATTCTTTGCCTGATTGATCCACCTAATTTGGGATTCCTTTTCTCTATGCTTTTAAGAATTTCCTTACCTTCTTCTTTATCGAACCAATTGAGTAAATCTGCCGCAACCTTTATGCCGCCTGACATAATTCTAGGTGACTGCCCTTTTTGTCCAACACGACTCTCAAGGCTATTGGCAACAACTTCAATTTGAGCCAACGGGGTTGTCTCCATTGCACCAACTCGCTCAACTACTTGCTCCTGAACATTAGGCGGCATCATTTTTAAAACTTCAGAGCCTTTGTCCGCATCTAAATTGGCTAAAAAGAAAGCTATGGTTTGAGGCTGTTCAAAACGGAGCACATTATAGATTTGCCCAGAATCCATCTCTTTAATGTCTTCCATGAAATCAAGAGAATCGCGAACTGGGGCGATCCGATTCATAATGTTATTAGCCTTAAAACCACCGTGAGCAAGTTCAAGGGTATGCTTAGCAAATTCAAAACCGCCCAAATTAGAATTCACGCTTGATTCAATGATCTCGGAAAATTCATCCAAAACGCAGTCCTTCAGCTCTTGCCCTACAATAGGAAAGTCCCCGATTTTCTTGCAGATACTATCCGAGTCCTTGGGGTCGAACCTCTTAAGAAGAGTGGAAGATGCATGAGGTCCTAACGCAATCATGAGCAAGGCAAGTTTTTCATGCCTTGACATCCTGTTGTAACGATCCTGTACGCTTTCTTCTTCCTCAACTTCGTCCATATCTCTGAGAGGGATGAAAAATAATACCTACTGAGTTGTGCCTGTCTCAAGATATTTCCTGAGAGCAGTCCCAACATTATCAGGTTTCTCTTGAATTAAGTCATTCAAAAGCTCGGGAGTTAATCCACTCCCCAAGCTTCTTGTTCCACTCAATAATCTTTGGTCATCTTCATCCAAAACCTGCACTTCGGCGTCGGTGGGTTTGAATTTTTTAAGCATCCGAAGAAAAATTACAAACATGACAATAGCAAGAACCACTCCTAACAAGTTCTTCAAATGGGGACCATATGTATCAATAAGCTGCTGGAATTGGTTTAAAGTTTCACCTGCAGGACCAACAAAAGCAGGCAAGAATTCAACCTCGTGAACCGTCACATGGGTAGCAATATCTGACTGATCGAACCTAGCACCAATCGCGTTAACAACCGCCTCATGGATTCCGTCAATCTCTTGCGGTGTCCGCGGAGTTTCACCTTTGGCAATCAAAACAGCTGCACTTCTTCCTAAGATTGACCCCGGTTCCTGTACTTCTTCTCTCAAAGTTCTGCTGATTTCAAAGTCAGTCGTTTTGGACTCACGCTTCTCCTCGCTTTGTGCCATGATGGGATCCTGCATGGTAGCGTCCTGACTAACATTGGGTACATTGGCACCCATCCCGGCAGCATTGCTTTGCTTTTGCGTCTCAACGGTGGTTGCTTGGTCCTTATCAGAAGTTTGAGTCCTGGGAACCTGACCCTCTGGATCAAACTTTTCATCCAAAAGGGTAGAAGATTTGGTATTTAAATTAACAGAGACTCGGGCAACTACTTGATCTTTGCCAACGATTCTGGCTAGCATAGTTTCAATTTTCTGCTCGAGCCTTCTTTCTTGTGCTTGGTAGGCCTTCATCATCTGACCAACTACCCCTGCTGCACCATCGGCTTCCCCTTCTTCCGAAAGCAAATTACCCTGATTATCCAAGACCGCAACATTTGACTTGTTTACTCCTTTAACGGCTCTGGCCACGAGAAACTGGATTGCATTAACATTACTTTTATCAAGCGTGTTACCAGCTGTATCTACATAAACAGATGCACTTGGTCTGTCATTTGGATCTTCACTCAAGAGTAAGTTATTCTCTGGTTTTACCACAAAAACTTTCGCAGAACGAACAGCGTCCATCATGGAAATTGTCCGGGCCAACTCACCCTGTAAAGCACGGGTATGATTGGTTCTTTGAACAAAGTCACTTATTCCAAAATTACCTTCGTCAAAAATTTCGTACCCCACATCTCCGCTTTTAGGTAAGCCCTTCATGGCAAGTTCCATTCTCATCGAAGCCAAGTGCTCCTCGGAAACCAGAATAGATGTACCCTGTGCACCATATTCGTAAGGTACTTGTTTAGAATCAAGAACTTCAACCACTTCTCCTAAATCAGCTGCTTCAGCTCCACTTACCAAAACCCGCATCGAAGAGTTGCCACCAGACAAAGATAATATCAAGCCGCTAAGTACTACAACCCCGGCAATCGCAACGATCAGACTAACTTTTCTTCCTGCTGGTAAACCAGTCCAAATTTGAGATAACTTTTCTATTCTTTCTTTCATTCTAAGAAGATTCTAAAATTATACAGACATTCGCATCAACTCTTTGTATGACTCGACTAGCTTGTTTCTTACTTCGATCATCAAGTTAAAAGCCACACCTGCTTCCTGCGACTTCACCACCGCTTCGTGGATGTTATCTGATCGTCCCAGTATAAGATCCTGGGTCTCCTTCGCAGAAATTTTCTTTTTCTGATCAACACCTTTGACAAATCGCTCAAACATGTCAGCAAACCCTGGTGCAGTAACACGCTCGGTAGGAGAAGTTTTATCAATTGCAGTGGTATTGGAATTGCCGGAGAGCGCAGGAACGGCGAGAGACTGTGAGCCATTAACCCCTCGAGACTCACGGGTAAATTTGTCTGCTAGAGCATTTGGCTGAAGGTTTGGGTTCTGCCGGAGAAGATCGTTTAGAGAAGGTAAGGAAGATATTGCGTCCATGAGTTATAAAATTAATTACCGTCCAATCGCCAGCGCTTGCTGAGCCATTCTTCTAGAAGTTTTGACCACTGTTAAATTTGCCTCATAAGCTCGAGATGCACTGATGAGATCAATCATTTCTCTTGAAACATCAACATTTGGCATTTCCACCATTCCATCATCATTGGCATGAGGATGACCTGGATTAAAAATCATCCTACCTGGTGTTTGATCATCAAAAACATCGACCACCCTTACACCTTGATAAAGGTTCTCGTCTACATAGCCCGGGACTCTTCTTTCAGGTATTTTAACATACTCTTCGAAGGCTACTTCTTTCCGTTTGTATACTTTGCCGGAGGCATCTTGGGTAGTGTTGGAATTGGCAATATTCTGTGCGATAATTTCGAGCCTTATCTTTTCTGCAGAAAGAGCACTTCCTGTTGATTCAACACCTGGAATTAAGTTCATACTCATAAGAAAGAATTATACCCGTCCCTTAATGGCTAAGTTCAGTTCCTTGATCGAACCCCCAACTGCACCAGTTAGATATTCGTAATTAAGAGCATTTCGATTCATTGCCAACATTTCTTCGTCTAATTGCACAGTATTGCCATCCATTCTGACTGGTTTTGCTTGCCTATCTTCAGCACTGCGGGGAAGTAATGCCTTAACTCTTCTAAAGTCTTTGCGGTCAACTGCCCTGCGAAGCTCCACAGAAAATGTTTTGGGAAGGTCTCTTCTTTTAAAGCCGGGCGTTTCAACATTCGCCAAGTTATTAGAGAGTGCTTCATGCCTTAAATGTGTGGCATCGAGCAGTTTCTTGGAAATAAGGTAATTCTCCTGGCTGTATAGATTGTCGAGAATGGCGGTCATTGTCCGAAACAATGCAATCTTTGTGCCAAACAAAGTAAAATTTTTGGAATCACTAACCTCTTTGCTCAGCAATATTGTCATTTTAATAGGTTTCAAACTCTATTCGCTCGATTCCCTTCAAATTTTAAGTTTAGCTTTGGAGGGTGAAGGCTCCTGAATTTGAAAATTGCCAAGTTGGATTAGACCCCGAGGGAAAAATCTTTCAATCGTCATCCAGTTTTGCGTCTTGGCTTGGAAAATTACCAAATGAAATAATTGGTATATGCCTTCGAGATTTACTTTTAGAACTTGAACCCCATTGGGAAAAAACTCTCCCTTTAAAATTCTTCAGTAAACCTTTTGAATGCTTCCTTCCTATGGGGGGGGATTGGGACAATTCCTCCATGGGCTTGGCCCTCGTCTCATGCAATTATGGTGATTTTGCTATTGTTTCTCTTTCTACTGCTCTCGCCCCGCACGAATCGCTTAAAAAGGCTTTCATGGGAGACCTCATGAATAATCCACAGGCTCTTGCGAGCACCTTGATAAGATTGCAAAAAGCAGAAAGTCGTCTTGCTGATTATGTTAGTAATTTTCCTGGAATATTCTTTACACAAAGACCAGACTTTACCTTTAGCTATCTTTCTAAAGGAATCAAAAGACTATTTCCGCTTGAGCATACGGAGTTCTATCGAAACAGCGGCCTTTTCATGGAAAAAATATTAGAGATTGATCGGGATCATTTTGTGAATGAGCTTAAACTGCATGGCGGTAAGAGAGAAACATTTAGTTTTTCTTACAGGTTTCAAATTCCACCAACCGGACAAATAATATATGTACTTGATGTTCGCACTCCTATTATTACAGGAACTAATAAACTGCTTGGTTACGATGGAGTATTTATCGACATAACCCGTCAGGCAATTGCTGAACATCGCCTATCTAATTCCGTCTGGAGAGAAGGATTAACTACCTTAACAAATGGACTGGTGCACGATTTCAGTAACTTGATGGCAGGTATTTTTTCCATCAGTGAATTGTATTACAGCATGATGGAAAAAGATGACCCGATGTCTAACGGCATGAGGCAAATCAAAAAAAGCACGATGCAAGCCCAAAGATTGGTTAGGCGCATCATTGACTTGCATCGGGATAAACCAGCAGCACGTGCCTCTCATGACTTGCGCGACTTACTCAAGGATCAGATGGACTTAATTGGTATTCTTCTTCCACGGAGCACCAAATTGAAAACAGATTTTGGTAAAGTTCCTTTGATCGCATTTATCGAGGAAACTGGGTTCAGGCAGGTTCTTTTGAATCTAATTATTAATGCACGGGATGCAATTGGGAAGAATGGTAAGATAACGATCAATGCTCGTTTAGTTAATAAAGGTAAGCCAATTTTCAAAGGAGCAATTCGAAACAAGATGCAGGCTCCGGCAAAAGGTGCAGAAATTAGTATTCAGGACAATGGAGCTGGCATTGACTCCGATTTATCGGAAAAAATATTTGATCCTTTTTTTACAACTAAGGAAACAAATTCGGGTTCAGGTTTCGGGTTATACAACTGCAAACTTTTTGTCGAAGATCACAATGGTT
>JAYQBI010000053.1:0-8238 GCA_038137235.1 Opitutales bacterium
GCTCATTAAGGACCCAATTTCCTCAACGGATAAATTTGAGAGCCCGCGAATTACTTGATCTGAAAATTCAAGAAAATCAGGCTTGGAACAGACACTTGTCTCGGGCACGGATTCGAAGTCAAGGGACTTTGCTGGTGATAAGATTATTAGCATTCATATAAAGCTATTCGTTCATTCTCATGAATCAAGATGAGAAATAGCTGATTAAAACATCGTAAGCAAAATAATGTTCAAAATTCCGATCTAGGTTGCCCTAGCCCAAATTTGCTTTTTTCTAGTTGGTTGAACTGAGACTTACTGCATCGTGTACCCAATTGTTATATTCCTATTACTTCTGGCTAACTGGATTGTATTTTCCGGAAAGTTTGATGCCTTTCACTTGGGACTTGGGGTGGTAAGTAGCCTGTTTGTCACCTGGATATCTCACGATCTGCTCTTTCATGACCGCAAAAAGTCATGGGAGGATAGAATGCGGGAGGCAGGTGCCTTTCTGCAGTATGTGCCCTGGTTAATTGTGGAAATTGTGAAGGCAAATCTCCATGTTTTCAAACTGGCGATGACTGCCAGGGGCTACGAGGAAGTGGCTCCCCGTATCGTTACCATTAAAACGAAATTGAAGACGGATTTTGCCAAGTTTGTATTTGCCAATTCCATTACCCTTACCCCCGGGACCATTACCATGCTGATCCGGGGGGATGTCTTTCATGTTCATACCATGAGTCAATTTTTGGAGGACGACCTGCTCGAGGGCGCGATTGAGCGAAAGGTGGCAGAGGTGTTCGAGCCGGAAATTCTTAAGCCCAGGAAAAAGAAAAGATGAAGGAGTGGTTTGCCATCATTATGGGAGCATCCCTGCTCGTGCTCATGGTGCCGATTCTGTACCGGATCATCATGGGCCCGACTGGCTTTGACCGCATTCTCGGAGTAAATGTGATCGGCACGAAGACGGCGGTAATTCTGGTAATTATCGGCACGCTCTTTGACCGGGTGGACATGTTCGTGGACTTTGCCATCGCCTATGCATTGCTCAATTTCGTGGGGGCAGTCGTGGTATCCCGTTACTTTAACCGCACCGTTCCCTTGCAGGAAATGGAAAAAGCCAAGCCGAAACCAAGAAGGAGGGCGAAGGTATGATCGATGTGTTTGCCTCCACTGTTGCCACCGAATCGGTAAACAGTCCGGGTTGGTTTCTTGTTCATGCAATTGGCGTGGGCATGGGAATCTTGGGGCTCGTCTTTTTTCTGGGCACCGCGGTGGGAATGGTAAGGTTTCCAGATTTTTACACCCGCATGCATGCAGCGGGCAAGGGGGACACTCTGTCCACCATGTTGATGCTTGGTGGATTCGGGCTGGTGATCATGGATGATTTTTCTGCAACCAGTTGGTTGCTCCTGCTCAAGATTCTTGGAATCGTGCTTTTTATTTTTATCACCACGCCCACAAGTTCGCATGCATTGATGCGTGCCGCTTTTGAGGATGATGAAATGCCCCTCGGTGAAAAGGACCTGAAGAAACTCCGAAAAGGATCCGCTCAATCCAAAACGAGCTAAGTCATGGGACTGGAATTATTCAATACCCTCATTTTGAGCCTCTTGGTAGTGGTAGCGGTCCTTTCCCTTTGGGTGCGTGACCTCGTGGTATCGGCGGTAGTGTTTGCAATCTATAGTTTTTTGATGTGCCTGCTCTGGGCGGAAATGGGAGCGGTTGATGTTGCTTTTACTGAGGCTACGGTGGGGGCAGGGGTAAGCACGGTGGTATTGATTGCCACGATTTTTAACCTCAAGCGGAAGGCAAAGGATTAATGAAGCGTGCAGCGTTCATTCTTGTGCTTTTGATTGGGCTGTTACTCGCCTGGGCGGCCAAGGATTTTCCAACCTGGGGAGATCCCCACGCACCGGCTTCCTCATCTCCTGTATCCTCGCATTTTATCGCCAATACCGGGGTGGATACGGAGGTGCCCAATATGGTAACTGCCGTACTTGCCGATTACCGGGGGTTTGACACCATGTTTGAAACCGTGGTGGTATTCATTGCCGGCCTTGCGGTAATTTCAATCCTGCGTGGCGGGCCAACCAGAAGAACGAGGGACCGTGAATTCGTGGTCGATTTTGAGCCCGATTTAATCGTTACCAATACGGTAAGGCTGATCGTGCCAGTCATTCAAATCTTTGCTTTTTATGTGCTTGCTCATGGGCATGTCAGCCCTGGGGGTGGATTTCAGGGCGGAGTGGCGATGGGGGCAAGTTTCATTCTCATTGCCCTGTCCTGGGATTTAAAAACTGCACTGGCCCGCTTTCCGATTGAGCGTTGCTTCACTGTGGCTGCGATTGGCATCGTTATCTATGCCGGGATTGGCTTGCTCTCTATGGCTCTGGGGGGGGAGTTTCTGGACTATGCACATCTGGCAAAAGTACTACCGGTAAGTCCGGAAATGGCCCGCTATCATGCCATGCTGGGTGTGGAAATTGGAGTTGGGTTCACGGTGTCCGCAATCATGTTTGCCCTTTATGCTAGCCTGTCCACCGATGGGCGGATGCAAGACGGTTTGTAAGAAAAAGACAGGGAAATGGTAGAAGACGGATCCATATTTAGTCAGTTGCTGGTCGATCGGCTGAATTATTTTATCTACATCGTACTGTTGTTGATTGGGCTGTGGGCCATGATCGCCAAGAACAACCTGATCAAAAAATTGATTGGTATGTCAATTTTCCAGACCGCAATCATTTTGTTTTATGTGTCCATTGGGGTTAAGGAAGGTGCAACCATTCCGATTTACCAGCCGGAGCACGACCCCCATGGAAGTCATTTAAAAATCGATGTTAATGGTTCTGAAAAAATGCTCCCGCCTGAGGTACTGGAATCCTCGCTTGTTTCCGGTTATTCAAATCCATTGCCCCATGTACTGATGCTGACTGCCATTGTTGTGGGCGTGGCCACCCTCGGGCTTGCTCTTTCAGTATGCCTGCGGATTTATCGGGGCTATGGAACTGTGGAAGAGGATGAATTGCTGGAAAAACTTGAACGGGAAGACGCCGGGAATAAAGGACGACCTAGGCGAAGAAGACCAAGGCGTAAACCTGCTTCAAGGGCTGCAGTGACGGAGGAATCAAAGTCGGAAAATCCTCGGCCAAGACGCTCCCGTACAAACCGGAAGGGTTCAAAGCCAGGGAGTTCAGAAGGAACCAGAAATGATTCCAATAAGCCTGTGACGGAGAAGAAAAAGACAGTCCGCAAGCCAAGAAAGAAAGCACCACCCAAACCAAAGGAGGATAATTCCTGATGAGTGATCATATTGTTTGGATCGTTCTTTTTCCTCTTTTCGGGGCAGTTGCCTGTGCCTTGAGTGGTGCCTTGTCCAAGAAACTTTGCTACCCCATATCGGTAATCTCCATGATTGCTTCGGTGTGGGCGTCTGTTCATACCCTGATGCAGGCAATCGAATCCCCCGTGCACGAGATTTCATACATTCTTGGTGGTTGGTCATTGGATTTGTTTCCCCGTGGGGTCGGGATTGAATTCCGGGCAGATTTACTGGGAGCTTTAATTACTTTGGTTGTCACGGGAGTGGGACTGATTGTAACCCTGTACTCCAAAGTTCCGGTACAACGGGAAACGCCAGGCAAGGAGCCGATGTATTACGGGCTTTTCCTCCTGCAGATTTGCGGACTTGCAGGAATTGCCCTGACTGGGGATGCCTTCAACCTTTATGTGTTGATTGAAGTAGCCGCCCTTACTGGCTATGGACTGATCGCACTTGGCTCGAACCGGGCGGCGGCTGCCACCTTTAATTATGTCATTCTTGGAACAATAGGGGCATCCCTCTACCTGCTGGGGGTCGGGTATCTATACCTAAAGACTGGCACTCTTAACATGGTGGGGATCCGTGAAGTCATTGAGGCTCAGTCCTTGTATGATTCTCCGGCCGTGCAGGTTGCCTTTGTTTTGGTACTATTGGGCATTCTTATCAAAATGGCCTTTTTCCCATTTCATGCCTGGTTGCCCAATGCCTATTGCCATGCCCCATCTACCACTTCCTGCCTGCTTGCCCCCTTGGTCACGAAGGTGATGATTTATGTGATGATCCGTATGGTTCTTACCGTGTTTGGTGTGGAGTTTTCCTTTGAATCGACTTTATGGACAGAGGTCATGCCATGGTTGGTGGTGGTTGCAATCGTGTGTGCTGCAGTGATGGCCCTTGCTCAGCGGGAAATTAAAAGAATGCTCGCTTACTTAATTGTTGCGGAAGTTGGTTACATGGTGGGCGGAGTATGGATTTACAATTATTACGGACTGATCGGATCGATCTTTCATGTGATCAGTGATGCATGCATGACCCTGTGCCTGTTTTTAGGTGCTGGAATAATTTTGGAAAAATGCCGGACCACTCACTTTGACTGATTGCGTGGATTATTTGCCAAAATGCCCCTCACTATGATTGGATTTTTTATCGGTGGATTTTCCATTATTGGGCTTCCACCGACCTGTGGGTTTTTCAGCAAGTGGTATCTCATTACTGGCGGTATGGTATCCGAACGGTGGGAGTACATGGTGACGCTGATGTTTTCGACTATGGTGATGGTGGTGCTCTTTTTCCGGTTGATCGAACGCATTCATCTGGCGGTGGATGAAAGCGGAAAAAATCTCGGCAAAGGGCATGGCGACCTTGGCTTGACCGATGAGCAAACCCGCTTTGATGAAGCTCCCCTTACCATGCTCATTCCCTTATTAATTGCCGCATCCATCGTTATGATTGTTGGGGTGTATAATCAGGAGGTGGTTGACCAGATCGAAGTCTTCCTCCGTGCTTATGACTTACCAACCGGAGTTAGCTACAAATGAGTACTGCAGTAGTAGTTGATGAGATTCGGCCATTAATCGCCCTGCTCGCACCATGGGTGGGCATGATCGGTATCATTTGGGCAGGGGAAAAACGTCCCAACCTACGCGAACTTTTCACTTTTGTTGCCGCCTCAGTGCAGGCAGCTGTGGTGTTATCCTTGGTACCAATTATTCTGAGCGGTGCGGTGGTGGAATTTCACATCTGGCAGATTTTTTCCTATGTTCCAATGCTCCTTCGGGTGGATGGACCCGGTCTTCTTTTTGCCTGTGTGGCATCCTTGCTTTGGATAGCCACCACCCTCTACGCGGTCGGATATATGCGTGGGTTGCATGAACATGCCCAGACGCGTTTCTATTCCTTTTTTGCCCTCTCCTTGTCCGCCACCATGGGAGTTGCTTTTTCGGCCAATCTTTTAACCATCTATTTCTTTTACGAGATGTTGTCGGTTTCCACTTTTCCCCTGGTTACCCACATGCAGGACAAGGAGGCACGCACTGGTGGACGTACCTATCTTGGTTACCTCCTCTTTACTTCTCTTTGCCTGCTCTTGCCTGCCCTTAGTTGGTGCTATGTGTGGCTGGACGGTGGGCACCTGACCATGGATTTTATCGAGGATGTCGGCAAGGTCGGTCACTTCTCCGAGGCCACCCAGATTGTATTACTCCTTTTATTTACTTTTGGATTTGCCAAGGCTGGCTTAATGCCGGCTCATTCATGGTTGCCCGGAGCGATGGTTGCTCCCACTCCGGTATCTGCACTCCTGCATGCGGTTGCAGTGGTAAAGGTGGGAGTGTTCTGTGTGTACCGAGTATATGCTGATGTTTTTGGTGCCGAGGTGCTTGCCAATATGAGTGGGGAGGAATGGACCATGGTGATTGCTTCCGCTACTATTTTAATTTCATCCCTGGTTGCCCTGTCTCAGGATAATTTAAAGAGACGACTGGCCTTTTCCACAATTGGTCAGTTGGGTTATGTGGTGCTCGGGGCAGCCATTGCCACGGATCGTGGGCAGGGTGGGGCAGTTCTTCATATTGCCATGCATGCCTGTGGGAAAATTACTCTGTTCTTTTGTGCAGGTGCAATCTTTGTGGCAACCGGGAAAAAATATGTCAGTGAATTACGCGGACTTGGCCGAAAGATGCCCCTGACCATGGGAGCATTTATGATCGGTGCCCTCAGTGTGATCGGATTGCCGCCCTTGGGGGGATTTATCAGTAAGTGGTATCTCGCACTTGGTGCATTGGACAGGGATGCAATGTGGGTGGTCATTGTTCTTCTTATTAGTTCACTGCTCAATGTCTTTTATCTCCTGCCTGTGGCAGTCACTGCATTTTTCAGGACTTCTGAAACTGAGAAAGATCCATCCTTTACGGAGGCACCCTGGCCCTGCGTGGTCCCGCTTCTACTCACTGCCGGTGGTTGTTTTCTGCTATTTTTCTGGTCAGATGTGCTTTTGCAGATGGTTGGGCTTAATCCATGATTACAGGAGGATTTGATTGATGAGCAATTCACTTAAAACTGGAAATGGAAAGGAGCCACCAAGGTGGCTGGATCAACCAGAAAATGTAAAAAAAATCATTCGCTGGTTTTATGGATTATGTGCACTGATTATACTGGCTGATCTGATTTTCAGTCTTGGTTGGCATAAGCATGCTGCTTTGTCGGCAGACTCCGCTTTGCATAGTGTTGAGACTCTCCCTGCCTTTTATGGGGTCTATGGTTTTCTTGCCTGTGTTGGACTGGTTTATGTTTCCAAGTTGATGCGTGGATGGAAGGGGAAGAATATTCTGATGAGGGAGGAGGATTACTGGGACAAGTAAGATGAGTGTTTTGGCATCCACAATTGAACTGGGGGCACATCCCGCCACTGCTCTTTTGGTTGGTGGGATTGCTGCGGCAATTCTACGCGGTAGGTTTGCCTCAATTGCCCTGGTCCTGGCTCCTTTATTTGGACTGGGCTATGTTGCAACCCTTGAGGTTGGGGCATCTTCAAGCATCCATCTTTTTGGATACGAAATCCTTGGGGTGGTGGTTGATCAGCAGGCGAAGTTATTTGGCTATCTTTTTCATATAGCTGCCCTGGTTGCGGGTATTTATTCCTTTCATCTGCGTGATCCATGGCAGGTCTCGATGTCTTTGCTTTATGCGGCAACTGCAGTCGGAGTAGCTTTTGCCGGGGACATGCTCTCTCTATTTTTGTGGTGGGAAGGATTGGCCATTACTTCAGTCTTTCAAATTTGGGGGAGAAGGACGAGGCAGGCTGAAGAAGCCGGGTTCCGCTATCTTTTCTTTCATGTTTCCTCCGGTTTGTTGCTCTTGGCCGGGATCCTCATCCGTTATCACGAATATGGTGTGGAAGCACTGGCCTTAAGCTCGCTCACTAATGCACTGGAAGGTGGGGATGCTGGTGCACTGCTCATTCTTTTGGCAATTGGGATCAAGGCAGCGTTTCCTGGTCTGCATGTTTGGTTAAAAGATGGATATGCTGAGGCCACACATTCCGGACCGGTTTGGTTATGTGCATTTACCACCAAATGTGCGGTTTGTATGCTTGCACGCTTATTTCCCGGGGCAGATGTGCTGATCACCATTGGTGGCATTATGGCAATGTTCCCTATTTTCTACGCGGTGATCGAAAATGATCTCCGCCGGGTGTTGTGTTACAGCAAGATCAATCAGATTGGATTCATGGTAGTGGGGATAGGAATTGGTACCGATCTGGCAATTGATGGAGCAATTGCCCATGCCTTTACCCATGTAATCTACAAGGGATTATTGTTCATGAGCATGGGTGCAGTTCTATTTCGAACAGGAGAAATCAGGGGGTCGCACCTTGGAGGACTGTACAAAACCATGCCCTGGACCACCGGGTTTTGTATTGTGGGAGCTGCCTCCATTTCTGCATTTCCATTGTTTAGTGGATTTGTAAGCAAATCGATCATTATCACCGAAGCCGCCCGCAACGGTCATTTGCTTGTCTGGCTATGTCTTCTTTTTGCTTCTGCTGGTGTTTTTCACCATGCAGGTATTAAAATTCCCTTCTTTGCATTTTTTGCCCACGATTCCGGGATGCGGCCAAAGGAGGCACCGATAAATATGCTTATTGCTATGGGAATTTCATCCATCCTCTGTGTGTTTTTGGGCTGCAATCCACAATGGCTTTATGACCTGCTGCCCAATGGTGCCGCGGGGTATCATCCCTATGATGCAACCCATGTGATTACCCAGCTGGAAATTCTTCTCTTTTCTGCCCTTGCATTCACCATACTCAATCTTTGGGGGAAATATCCCCCCGAATTACCATCAGTAAATTTGGATGCTGATTGGATTTACAGAAAAGTGGGCAGGGGGTTTTTAGGCTTTGGGGACACGCTTTGGAATGGGCTGAATGACCGGGC
>JAYQBI010000054.1:0-7996 GCA_038137235.1 Opitutales bacterium
AGCAGTAAAAAGAGACAGAGTAGGGGAACTAGATAGCCGTGGGCGTACTGCTCGTTGGTCTCCCAGGTAAAGGATAATTGAAAGAGCAATAGGCACCAGGGGAGAAGAAGCGATAGGGCACCGAGCCATACTTTCCACTTTGGGGTAGATAAAGGAATATTCTCGTTTGAACTTGTTACTTTTATGCTGTCCGATTTGCTAGTCATTGCTCCATCAGAATTGTTCAGGAAAAAGGGCTTGAAGACTCTCTTTTTCTGCCCGGTCCATTTGGGTGAAATTTACATTCCTGCTAAGGACAACAGCTTTTTCTGAATCTTTGTTTAAACGATAAATCTGAGACGCAAGAAAGGACCAGGCTCCGCGAGTATTTGCCCAATTGCGCCAATCTTCTGGTTTGCCAAGAGCGACAAGGGCCTTGTCTGCCTCTTGGTTGCGGAGGTGACCAAGGGCAAGACTGATACGTGCCTGTGGAAAATTTGAATTTTCGGTTAATGAAAGTGCTTCACTTATTAAATTGTTGAGTTCATTAGAAGGAGAAGCAAGTCGGGGATTTAGTAATTGAACATAAAGAAATGATGCTTTCAGGTTAAGATCACCAGGATTAAACCTCGAAATTTTTTCTAACCATTCAGATAGCTGATCAATAGATGCAGAGCCTGCCCGGTGCTGAATTAATTTAGATAAGGCAAATTTAGAATGTATGGAATGATCAGAAAGTTTTTCTAAAACATGTGATAATCCACGAATGTCTTTCGAAGCCTCAAGGTAATTGCAAACTGCTCTAACCTCACGCGGGTCGTCATTGAGAAGGGGAATCAGCCGGTCGAGAACATCGAGAGAACTTTCGTATTTTCCTGCCATGGAAAATGCTCGTGCTTCCACAATCATTCGCCAAATGGAGGGAATTAAGGGTGCATTTGCTACTTCTGCATGAATACTTTCGAGTTCGCCCTGCTGAGCCAAGGCAGTCATTCTTAGTTTAAAGAGATTTTCGTCTACTCGTGCTTTGGATGGCGGTAAAAATTCCAAGATTGAAGAGAACTCGTATAATCTAGCTAGCCAACGGCAATATACGAAAAGTTCTTTTGGGTTGGACAAATCAAATAAATCGGAGCACTGAACGAGCGTATTCTTTTTATCATTTTCGTCTAGAGAAGTCGCGTATTGTAAGGCATAAATACGCATGAAATCGATTGGTTCACTCTCAGGATTCGACTGCAAAAGCTCTACGCACTTTTGCAAACTTTTTGGAGAGAGTGGATTGAGCAGGTGCAATAATGTCATATGCCTAATCGCCTCAACCCCTACTTTGTTTCTTTGAGTACTTAACGACGCGAGAGATTTGCCCACCTCAGCCAATTTACTCACATCCTTAAGGTGAACTGTGAGTCGCGTAAGTAAAAACACTCCTTCTGGATAGCCAGGATATTCATCCAAAAGTTTGGACAAGCGGTCGTGAGCCTCTTGTGATTTTCCTGTCTCAGCAAGAAGTTCACAAACAAGTAAAATGTTGTCAGGGTTATTCGCCCAGTCTTTGTTGGCAAGCAATCGATTGATTTCACGAAAAGCAATTTCACCCGCTAATTTACGTTGCTGCAATGAAAGTTGATCATCTTTAAGAGAAAGGAGTGATTTTGAAAATAATTCCGATCTGCTTTGTAAATTTTGTATATTTTTAAGAGCATTTGACCATTGTAATAAGGCCTCAGTGGGATTTGTACGAAATCGTAACTTGATAAAATTAAACAAAACCTCTCGATTGCCTGGATCCAATAAATGGGCAATCCTTGCTTTTCTTTCACCCTCATCCAATAAACCTCCGGCATTATCAATACTTTCGTCGAGATAGATTTTGGACTGATTGTAGAGCTTCGTTGATTTCCAAGTGCGAAATTTCGGCAGATAGTAATCAGTTGAAAAAAAAGCGATCCCAAAGAGAAATAAACAAAATAAGGTAAAAATATAAGTTAAATGAAGACCGAACATGGCTTATTAACAAAGACAAATACGCTACCGCCCTTGGCCGCTTGCTTGAGACAAAGCCAATCGGAATGAGTAATTGATATGGAATCTGGCAAAAATTACCCGGTGCCTATGGGGTGGGCACTAGGAAAGTCTACTTCATGTTCGTCAATTTCTACCTCTGTTTGACGACCAAGAATTTCAAAAAGTACGCGCACTCGTTCGCGTGCGGGGATAAGCTGTGTGACTACACCCTGATCCCCTTTAAAGAGACCGGAGATGACTTTGATGTTATCGCCAATTTTATGGGGTTGATCAGGGATCTCGACAATACCGTCTGGAGAAAGCAGCCGAAGCTCAATCATAACTTGAGGGGATACATGCACAGGGACGCCCTTACACCTGACAATGTAGGCAACACCGCGGGCGTAGTGAACATTTCTTAAATGCTCCACGGGATCGAATCGGGCAAAGAAATACCCAGGGAATAAAGGTTTAAGTGGACCTGTGTTTGCCTTTCTTGTGCGTTGTGTACGAGGGAGGAAAACCTCTACCTCTGCGAGGGTGGATAAGGTCGCTGAAGCTACCATTTCCTGTCTGGGTTTGGCACGAATACAGTACCAACCGATCGCCCAGTCTTTCATGTTATGATCGTCCAAAATCATTTTAAAATTTCAACAAACCTGCAAGAGCTGGTAATAAGCGGCCGCCTGCACGGGTAAGACGTTTGAGTTTTTCGATTCGAATTTTGTAAAATTCTTCCGCCTCTTTACTAAGGGGAGGAAGGGAACTTTCCATTCGTTCGATTCTCTCCTTAGCACTATCCATGTGAGGCATAATTTCTTCTTTTATGAAGTTGGAAAAGAGTCGACGAAATTCGGTTTCAGCAAGATAATGATCTCTGCGATCTCCAGGCACATAGCTCGTTCGGACTGCTTTAAGTGAGCGCAATGTTTTTAATCCCTGACTTGCTGAACCTATGCTTATACCAAGGTGCTTGACAATATGCTCCATAGACAAGGCAGAGGGAGAAAAATAAAGCAGTCCGTATATTTCTCCCACTGATTTAGGCATGCCAAGCATACTCATCATACGAACAAAAAAATCTATCGATTCAATCTCCAAGTCCTTGACATTAACTTGGCTCGAATTTTTGCCTGTGATGGGCGGTTGGGGCATGATCTTCAAAATTTTCAAAAAAAAATGAAATTTGCAAGAAATTTAATAAATAAACAATTTATCCGATCTTATTAAGAGGTTAATATTTTCACATAATTCTTCACTTGCTTAGGTCATTCAATCATTTTAAGTTTTAGTCATGCTAAACCCTCGAGATCAAGGTCATGCCTTGTTGCATAGAATTTGTCTTTTGGCAGTTGTTTTTCTGTGGTTTTGGGTTGCTGTTGATTTTTGGGAGAGTTGGGAGTTTTCCCTGATTACTCTTCCTTGGAATTATGCTTTGGTTGGAATGGCGGGTTTGCTCGTCGCCTCTTTTGGATCCCTTCAAAATTATGGGACATTCTACATAAAGAATGGATGGCAGCGAGTACGAGAGTCTTTTAGCAAGGCGAACTTTCAATCATCACTCATTGCTTTTTTCGTTTTCGCCTCTTACTTTGCGACAAAAGATAATGAAACCAGTCGCCTCTTTCTTGCGTTCTACATCGTAATATGTTGGCCCCTTCTTCTGGGAGCAAATTTTGCACTTCCCGGAATTTTTAAGAGAGTAATCGGATTTCGTGGTGTGAACCGGGAAAGTCTCTTAATCGGAAATCCCCATTCTGTTAAGGATTTGAATCTTTGGATGAAGCAACAACGATTAAATGGGTTTTCGTTTTGTGGTGTATTTTCAACCTCAAGGAGATCTTCTGATATGATACCCGGTTTACCAGACTTAGGATATTTTGATGGCTTGGAAGACTATCTTAAGAAGAATCGAGTTCACCAATTAGTTGTATTGCCCGATCGTTTAATGGAAGACTGGGTATCGAAGGTAGCAGAATTAGCTACTCAGTATGGTTGCCGTGTTCTCATATACAATAATCTTTCAGGCTTATTTGATGCTCGATTGGTATTCATGGAAGAATCGGGAAGGCAATTCTTCACTCTTCTAAACGAGCCATTGGAAAGTCCGTTTAATCAAATGGTTAAAAGGTGCTTTGATTTATTGCTTAGCTTACCTGCTATTTTAATCTTACTTCCTCCAACAATCGTATTGGTTAAAGTTTTTCAATCCATACAAGCCCCTGGGCCAGTGTTTTTTAAACAGGAAAGAGTTGGGTTGGCGGGCAAAAGATTTGTTATTTGGAAATTTCGCTCTATGTCTCATGATCGGAGTGGGGATAGGGATGAGACTGTGCAGGCTCATGAAGGTGACGATCGAATCTTCGCGTTTGGCGGCTTCATGAGACGATTCAGTATCGATGAACTACCTCAATTTATCAATGTTCTCAGAGGGGAGATGAGTCTTGTTGGGCCAAGACCTTACTTAGCTGAACATGATTATCTATTTGAGCGTAACTTTAAGGCATACCGAGTACGCCAGTTTGTAAAACCAGGAGTAACGGGTCCTGCACAATGTCGGGGATTGCGTGGAGAATTTACCGACCCTGATCTCGTAAGTAAGCGTATTGAGATGGATTTTAATTATGTTGGCAACTGGTCGTTATGGCTGGATATCGAAATCGTCATTCGGACGATTGGACAGGTAGTCTTTCCTCCAAAGTCAGCATACTAACTACCCCTTGTAATTAATGCGGATTGCCTTGGCAAAACTGCAAACAAATTACACTATCAAATCATGCATCCCAAAACGATACATGCCTTGGGCGTTGCTTTCTACAACGAAGATTTGGAAAGTGCCTGTTTGCGGGCAAGTAAGGGTGCATTAGTTACTGCACCATCGGGTCCGGGCTTGGCTCAGGACCTTGTTGCATGCTCGGTCTATCGTAGAGCACTTGCAAACTCAGACATTGTGCTGGCTGATAGTGGATTGCTTTGCCTATGGCAGAAATGGATAAAGAGAAGGGTCCTATGCCGAATATCTGGTCTGATCTTTTTAAAGCGCATATTAGATAGAACAAGGTGGAGCGAAGAATCTGTTTTTTGGATAATGCCAGATCAAATCCAAGCGGAAGTAAACGCCAAGTGGGTAGAAAAAATATATCATAAAAAGATAGAGGAAGCTGATATTTATCTTGCTCCTCAATACATCAAAAAAGGAGAAATCATTGACCAAAGTTTACTTTCTCAAATCGAGGCTAATCGACCATCTTCAATTTTTATACAGCTAGGTGGTGGCGTGCAGGAAAGGCTAGGTTTGTACTTGAAGGATAATTTATCTTATTTGCCCAGTATTTACTGCACGGGAGCAGCTTTAGCCTTTTTGTCAGGTCAGCAGGCAAGAATTCCCGATTGGGCAGATTCTTTATACCTTGGATGGTTACTTAGGTGTATAAATAATCCAACTGTTTTTATCCCCAGATACATTAAGGCATTTCGACTCATCATCCTACTGGCAAAATACGGAGAGAAAGAGCCTCCTTTAAGGGGTTGAGCAAGAAGTAATATTGCCTAGAATTTTATTTCAAATGCAATCAAGCATCGTATATCAAAAGCCAATTATAAAAGGCCTCAAGCGGGCAAGTGTGGAGACACTGGGATGCCGATTAAATCAGTCAGAAGGAATCTTATTAGAGGGTAAATTAAGGGAGGCTGGATATCAGGTAGTGCCTTTTGGGGATCCTGCGGATTTAGGCGTGATTAATACATGTACGGTTACGAATGAGGCAGACGCGAAGTCTCGTAATACGATTCGCCGCTTTTGCAAAAAAAATCCTAAAGCCACTACGGTGGTGGTAGGTTGTTATTCCCAGATTTCTGCAAACGAGGTGGCGATGGTCGATGGGGTGGACTATGTAATTGGCAACCATGATAAATTAAATTTCCTCGATTATCTTAGTGAGGATAAGCCGGAGAACCCAGTGGTGGTCAGAGAACGGATTGACCGTGAGGATTTTTCCATCGGGATGGTAGGGGAAGCTCAATTTGAACAACGGGCAAATTTAAAAATACAGGACGGGTGCGATTTTATGTGCTCTTTTTGCATCATACCCTTTGCCCGTGGACGGGCACGGTCTAGGCATTGGCAGGATTTATTAATGGATGGCAGGCAGATGATTGAGAAAGGAGTGCGGGAACTAGTACTTACGGGTGTAAACCTGGGAACTTACACATCAGATGGGCGTGATTTTCTGGGTATGATTGAGGAGTTGAGCGAATTGAACGGGTTGGATCGCTTACGCATTAGCAGCATTGAGCCCACTACCATTCCAGAGGAATTATTTCCCCTAATGGCAGCAAGTGATCATCCCTTGATGCCTTATCTTCATGTACCGATGCAGGCAGGGTGTGACCAGACCCTGGAGCGGATGAAAAGAAGGTACAATCTTGCAGAGATGGATGCCTTTTTTAAACGGGCGACCTCAGCGGTGCCCGGTCTTTGTGTGGGTACGGACTTAATGGTTGGATTTCCGGGGGAGTCTAATTCTGACTTCGAGGAGACTTGTGCCACATTTCTTAACGGGCCTTTTGCCTATTGCCATGTCTTCACTTACTCGGAAAGGGAAGGCACCCCTGCAGCAAAGTCTGATGATCAGGTTCCGATGGAAGAAAGACGTAAAAGGAGTGCCCATTTACGAAGACTTTCAGCGTCCAAAAGAATGGATTTTCATAAATCCCATGAGGGGAAGGAGTTGCGAGTACTTTTGGAAAACCCAAAAGATGGAAGTTATTTTGCTTATTCCGATAATTATTTGAAAGTACGGGTTCCTGAGCAGCCTCCTGACTTAGCCAATCGTATGGCTAGGGTAAAGATCGGTAAGGCCTTTCCGGAGTATTGCATAGCCGAACTAGTGGACTGGGAAGGTAATGAGAAACCTGAGTAATTTTCATTTGGTCTTGCTTATATCGAAAGGAGTTGGGGATATAGTCCCATGAAAAAAATCTTTCTTTGCGACGGGCACAACCTTGCATTCCGGGCATTTTATGGAATTCGAGAATTGTCCAGATCCGATGGTTTTCCGACCAATATGATCCATGGATGGGTGCGATCTTTCTGGCGTTTGGTAGATGATTTTTCACCAGATGAGATTTGGGTGTTTTTTGACCGGGGAGGTTGTCCGCAACGGGAAAATATATTGCCACAATACAAAGCGAACCGTGGAAGTCCACCGGAGGGTTTTTCCGAGCAGTTGGAGTATGTGAAACAATTAACCGGAGCGATGGGGTATGGCTGGGCAGAAAAAGAGGGACTGGAAGCGGATGATCTCATTGCCACCAAAGTAAACGAACTTAAGAATGATGATTGTGAAATCACCATTGTTTCCTCGGATAAAGACTTGGCCCAGTTGGTTGATTCCAGAGTTAAGCAATTACTCCCGCCACCTACTGCCAATCCGCGGCTTGGTTGGCGGACTTTGGACGAAAGCGGAGTGGAGGAAAAGTTTGGCGTTCCTCCAGCCTCCATTCTTGATTATCTGGCCATTATTGGAGATCAGTCTGACAATATTCCCGGTCTTTCTGGAGTGGGACCAAAAACCGCGGTTAAATGGTTAATAGAATTTGGGGATATGGAAAATTTGATCGCAAATGCGGGGCGTTTAACACCCAAGCGTTTTTGCAGTGTGGTTTATGAGAGAAGGGACGATTTGAGACGAAATTTGGAACTGATCCAATTGATTGGTGATGTTGAATATTCGCCCAATCTTCCCGGTAAGGTTGATATGGGAAAGTTAAGGAGCATTTTTACCGAGATGGAAATGAATAAGTCCTGGGAGGAAGCTCAGAAGAGATACTCTGACTAGAGGATCTAAAATTTCCTCCTTTTGCGGGCAAAACAGGCTTTCCGCATTCAAGGCTCTTTGTTATAGATTGTATGGATGACCACTTTGTTAAGTTTTGGACTGCCCAAGGGGAGTCTGGAGGATGCCACGCTGAAGCTTTTTGCTAGGGCTGGATTTAATATCACCAAGGG
>JAYQBI010000055.1:0-3595 GCA_038137235.1 Opitutales bacterium
GCGTCAGCAAGATGCAATGATTTACCCAATAGGCCCCAAGAATCAAAATCCTCTTTTTCCAAAGTTTCATTGCTTTCCAGACGTAAGGATTGACCCCTTTTATCAGTAATTCCACTATCGTTATCATCCAGGCTCCAATAGTGCTTCAATCCATCTTTTTCCATTATCTCACGGTTCCATGAAGGTGATGGTTGATAACGGGACTCGTTCCTATCCTCAAACAAGGTTTCATGACGATCAAAGGTCCAATAAGCATGAGGTTCGATCGGATAATGCAAGACAGCCATCGTGCTATTTGGCTCGAAGCCTTTGCCTTGGTTGAAAATATTTATGGTTCGCATATGAGAACCTTCGGAGGTAACCCATGCTTCCACCGATGCATTTACTTCAGACAAAGGGTCTTCTTCATCGCCTCCCCCAGAACCCCAAACAACAAGGTTAGGAATAATTGAGTCCCCAGTTCTAACTTGCCAGGTATTTCCCAGAAATTCTTCTGCAATAACAGGAGAGATGGTATTTACCCCATCAACAAATGCCGTAGCGTTAGCATCGCGGTTATTGTAATCTTCCCAGATACTGGACCTTTTTACCTCAACCTGAGGAATATTTGCGAGGCTGTAACCCCGCCCACCATAAGTAACATAGCCAGTTTCGCCAAATATACTGGGCCCTACTGTTGCAGTGGAAATATTGGTTTCTTGCATGATGGCCCTGGCGTATGGTCTAGTGACCGAGAAGTTGGTATCATCAAAAGTCGTAAAGCTTTTAGTTTTAAGAAAGTCTAAAAGTTTAAGATTACTGCCATTCATGTCACTCAGGCTAGCATTTATATCCGGCGGATTGGTTTGATTTTGATCAAACAAATATTCTAGCATTTCGAAATAGGAGCCAACTTGATTGGTAAGATAGGTTGAAAAAGCTGAACTGAATTTATAAGAAATACTAGGATTCCTGACATAGCCTTTCCCCTTCTCTAAATCAGCCCGGGGATCCGATAGCATATTGATATGTATTCGTGGTGGGGCGTTTTCAGGTCTTTCCAAAAAGGACATAGTTGCAAAGAAAGAATCAGTCAGTTTGGCTGAATTATCGAAATAGAAACGATGCACCTCCCCTCTGCGGAAAAGTAGCTGGGGAGCAATCTTTCCATCAATCATAAACCTTGTAGGATTATTCATTCCATCAGGAAAAAAAGAGTCGTAAATACTACCAGTTACAGAAACATTATGTTCAATAACAGAGGCTTTTTGTAAAACAACCCTAGCCCCCTGCAAAAGCCCCTGGCTTGAACGAACAGTTCCGGATAACATAGATTGGTTCGTTTGCTCATCCCCCTGAACTGTGATTACTACATTGCGGGAAGCCACACCACCCTTCATATCTGAGACAACGACCCGCAAAACATATCTTCCAGGGGTTGCAAATTGGAGGTTAATAGCAGATTGGTTTAAATAGACTGAACTTGCCAGAGCCTCCTCATTCAAAAACCATGAGTAAGCGTATTGACTGGCATTTCCATCCAGAACCATTGCCGCAACTCCAACAGACTCATCAGGGGAAGGATTAAGATTGGACAGCTTCAATTCAAATTTGGGGGACTTAGCTTCACCGGCAGTTACGGTGCCTATGTTGATTACACATTCAATGTAAGGCATAGGGTCATTTCCTCCCAACCTAATTGGAGTGATATGAATATCTGCAGCGGAGTCAGAATATGTGGAGCCTATGAGCAAATGAGCATCCCCAAACTTTTTTGGGGTATTGGGAGTTGCGTCTAAAAGGTGTGATTGAAGATTTTCATCCGTAACCTCTAGGACAACCCCATTCTCTGCGATATCAGACCTGAAGGATACATAATAGTCGGTCAGCTCCTTTTCCATAAAACTAGCGGGGCGGACAGCAGAACCTGCAGGTGATTTAATGTTTACCCCTCTAATCCAGCGATCTTCCAGCTCATAACTGACCAGGTGTGCCTGCTCTTCATGGGATGCGCCTTTGTTTTCACGAATCCATGAAGCATTTAGAGTTAAAATGGTATGTCCATCAGTATCCAGAATTTCCACCATGGGTTCTTCCACAAAGCCCCGTCCGCCATCGCTTATGATCAAAGTAGCGGACTGGCTGCTCGCATTATGATCAAATGAACCATTTGCCTCTTCTCCGGTTCCAATAAACTTTACCGCAAACGGATAATTGCTTGGATTGCCCTTTGCTAGCTTGTCTAGGTATTTGAATGCTTCATCAGGTAGATAGACCGAAAAATTGCCTTCCCTGAGAAAACGGGGAGGAGAATCGAAATTACTGCGATAGATTCGAAAGGTATTCGCTACTGTTCCATTTTCATTGTGAAGAGAATTGTTTATGTCCGTTTGGTTTTCAAGCTTTGCAATATCATCTCCTATTTGATTTCCCAGTTGATAGCCTACCCCTTTCAGTTGGAGAACATTATTTAGTTGGTGTTTCTCGATAATGCTAAGATCACCTCCTTGGGTAATATCCCCTTGCCCCATAACAGAATATGGATTTCCTTTTTCTACAATGATCGCATCATCACTTAAAACAAGTTCACTTTTTGAAATGTACTGATTTGCAAAATGTAGACCAAAGTTAGTGCCTAGAGATTGAGCAATATTACTTGGGTTTAACTCCCCATTGGAAGCTGTGGAATGGACCCCGCGAATTGTAGCAGGTTCAAATAGAGATCCCTTTCCAAGTCCTTGTTTATCGTAATTTGATAATGCAATGCTTGACGCCAAGGTAGAGCCCACTGCTAAAGTAATTCTATCAGAATAATCCTCGCCGTTTAAAAAGATGGATGGGGAGGAGCCATAGTAAGCACCAGGATCCAGTATTCTTACGCCTGTCACATCGCCGTCCTGATCTAGGTCAACATCTACGATAGCTGGGGTGAAGCGGGCGTGCGGATGCCCAGACACTGTTGCTTCACCACCAACAAGAGATACAACTGGCGGGTTTGAGAAGTTTGTATCAAGAATGGTGCTCCCAATAAAAGCCGATTCTATGCCTTGAAAAGCAGGCCCCAAATAGTTCCAATCGTCAGCTTGCTTCTTAGCAAGTAGCATTGCCAGAACGTGGAAACTGTAAGGCTCCTCAAGAGGAGGCTCTTTAGAATTGACAAGGGGAGTATCGCTCAAAAGGTTAAATGTAGCGTATGTATAATCTCCGGCCGAGTCGTAGATGTTTTCCGTACTGTAAGAAATTTCAGTTTTAGAAACATGACCCCTACGAAGCATGTCATAAGTGACCACTGATGAGGTAACTGGAATAATTTCAAGGACGCCGTCAGTATTCCGTTTAAAAAATGCAGTTATTTGATCCATGGTTTTCTGGATGTTTGCACGGGTGACGGGCTCATAGGGATCTGAATCAATTTGCTCTAGTATTTCTTCCTTATATTCGTTGGTGAGAATTTCATTGGATCCACCGAGCCACGATTTATATGCAATGGTTTCATCAATAAACCTTGCCGGAACAACCAGGATTTTTCTTTTAATGGTTTCGAGCTTGCTAGATGTATTGCTCTGTCCTGACCGTCTTTCACGCTGAGAGTGTAAGAAATCATTTTGAGCAAGAG
>JAYQBI010000055.1:3605-7914 GCA_038137235.1 Opitutales bacterium
ATTATCCCCTGGGACTGAATCTACTTGGTGGAAATTAGTGGCACCTTTTTCTTTTCTATTTTCCAAAGAAATTGGCTTGCTGGATGTTGCAAAGGTATCCCCTAGTGAAATTCCGATGATTTTATTCCAGTGAGCAGAGAGGTGCATTTCTTCGGCACCATCAGCCTCGAAAAATAGATTTCGTTGGTCCGCAAGTCTTACATGGTGAATCTTTGAGTTAATGGAGACTTTCGGGAGCATGCGGTTGGAATTATCGAGTTCTACTTCTTCCCAAGACTCAATATTTTGAGAAATAGCATGCGGAAGAATGCTTTTTATTTCTGCAGGAACAGCAAGGGTGAGAGCTTTCTCGGGATCCTCGCACATGATGCGGGAAAAGATAGGTCTTCGTTTTTGGGCTAGGCGTTCACCCAAGCCAGTTACATGCTTTAGGAATCGAGGATCGTGCTCTACACAAGAATCTCCATCTTCTGCATGATCAAAATGTGAACAATATAGACTGGAAAATTCATTTATCCAGTCCTGAAATTCATGAATGATTGGATCTTTAGAAAAATCTTCCGACTGTATCTTATTTTCATAAAATTTAGTATCTTTCCGTGAGAATTTTTCGGTGAATTGAAAATTGCTATCTTTGTCTGCAGAAGGTTTGTCATGAGCAACATCAAAGGCAACTGTCTCAGAGGAAGTCTTACTTTTTGTGTAGTGGTGGGTTCTTTCACGGGTTGAGTAAATCAATAAAAGAGGTACCGAAACCGAAAAAAGGCAGACCGTAAGAAATAGCTTATTTTTTTGAATAAGTGCTTCCAGATTTTTAAATGAAAATAACATATTCAAAAATCTAGACATCTTTAAAATTAGGGCAGATCAACCTATATATCAAATAAATATAATATAATTGGGGAATTTATAATAAAATTACTGGTGAGCAGAGAACTCTATGAAAGAGAAGGTATCTATGGTAAATCATGTAATGTTAAATTGACTCTTATGGCCTATCTTACTTCTTTTCCTCCTTGAAAGAGCGCCGTATGGTTCCAGTTGGAGTCATGATTACGGGATCTTTAAAGATAGACTCAGGGCTAATACTCTGAACAACTTCTCGAACGGGTGAACCACCACTGGAAACTATGCTGGCACTAACGAAAATAAGCAGGTTTCGCTTTTGGTAACTTTCAGCAGAGGACTGAAATAGACGACCAACAAGTGGTATATTCCCTAGTACGGGTATTTTATCATTCACGGTTTTCACCTCTTCCCTGGTCAGGCCGCCAATGATAACGGTTGCACCATCAAAAATGTTAACCGAGGTTGTTACTTTCCTGACGGAAAAAATCGGCATTAAAATACCGGAAGGCTGAATTATTAATGGGGGCGTTCCTTCGCTGGATGTACCAATCATAGCCGAATTACCGCCATATTCAATAAAGCCATCAAATTCAGTTACCTCGGGTTTTAATTCCAAATTTATCGAATTGTATTTTTCTTCGATCGTAGGTGTTACCGTGAGAACAACTCCAACTTCTCGAAATCCGGGTTGCTTATCATCGGGGGCAACTGTTTCAAACTGGGGAATGGCAGATTGGATCTGAATAGCACCCCCTAGTCCGGCACCGTCATTATTACCACCACCTCCACCAACGGTAGGTGCGGGTGCAGGCTCATAAGTTGTGGGGTAGATAAATTCTTGAGCAACAGTAATGGTGGCTTCTTGGCCGTTCAATACAGTTACTCTAGGGGCACTCAGTAAGTCTGTACCTTGTTTTCTTTTGAGTGCGTTGATCATGATAGATGCCTGACTGCTTCCTATGATCATACCGGTTGATTCAGTCCCATCATTTCTGGATGACAAACTCATTAACGGTGACACTCCTGAGCCTATGGAGATTTTTCCTGGTAGCGTGGGAATAGGATTGGGTATTGATACTTCTTCGTTGGGAAGCCTTACAGTCGTAATTGGGTCATTACCTGAAGGAGAATGTGCTGCAGCTAGTGTGCGTGTGTTACCAGTAATAGTTTTAGAATATCCCAAAACATTCCTTCCGTATTGATCCGTTAATGGATCAGTCGGGTCATCAGGTGAAAATATCTGCTGGGCATTTCCCCAAGAATACTGCCAATCAAAACTAATTTCATCTAAGGCACCCTCTTGTACCTCGAGAAACTTGGTTTCAATTTCAACTTGTTTGCTCGAACTATCATCAATTTTTGAAAGTATTCTTTCGATGAGATCGAGATATCGCCTCTCATGAGTAATCATCATCCTGTTACCATCAAAGGAGAAATTATGTCCTTTTGCATCGACAAAAGGAATGCCTGCACTCTCAAAAAAAGCTTTTATTTTTGCACCATTATCAGCAATGTCTCCACCACCAGCGTTATCTGCGAACGGATCAATCTCACCACCATCGCCAGTACTTCCGGTTATTCGGTCAATGGTTGTTTGAATCATTTCATAAAACTCAGTTTCAACTGGCACACCCCGGAAAGCTCCTCCAGTTTTTTGTATGACTACAGCATCTGAACGAACATCATAAGTCCACCCGATCATTTCGGTAATAAACTGTATCATGTCCCCAAGAGGCATAGAGTTTAGGGTAAGACTAACATCTGGTTCCTCTTCATCACCAATCAGGGGAATAATATTAACTCCTTTTTTGGCAGGATCAGGTTCGGTTAGATCAAAAAGGCGGGCCTGTCTTTGCAATTCAGTCATTGCATCAGAAAGTGAGGATTTGAAAAATTGCACTTGGGGAATCTCGATTAATTTAAGTTTGCTTTCGATATTGCTGGGTCCTTCCTCGACTTCCTGAGTTTTTTCAATTTGGCGGTCAAAAACTTTTGGTCTTTCCCACTCTCTTTCAATTTCCTCAAGCATTTCCTGACGAGTTTTGATATACCCGAGATAACTCTCCTTTTGGCGCATGGAAGAAATTCTTCTGAGCATTTCTTTGGCTTCGAAATTATCGCTGTTGCGAGTTTCTATAACTCGGTAAGTTTCAGTAGCTCCGGTTAGATCACCATTGATAAATTGGACCTTTGCCCGCATTAGCAACTCCTGAAGAGTTTCTTGGTTGTTTTTCCAATCCGGAGAAAATTCAGTTATGTCTCTCCTGAAAGGATCCTTTTGATCTGCTTTGATCTTATCGAGGGCGTCATCCGCACGTTTTAATTCATCTTTAACGGCATCTTCACCTTCTGTCTCCTTAAGTCCAGGTCTCCCAAAGGTCAGGGTATCTCCCTGTATGTTCCTGTCTTGATAAAATCCTGTTTTGAATTCATCGAGTAAATTCTTGGCTTTCTCCCAATCCTTTACTTTTCTGGCGTCCTCCGCTTTGGCTAAGTTTATCCTATTTTTGACAAGGGAAGCTTCTAAGATAATAGGCCAGGTTAAGGTATTAGGCTCAAGGTAGTTTGAAATTTTGATGAGGATTTTCTCGGCAGAGTCATATTCCCTGTCTTTGATCAATTTCTTGGCTTCCTGAAGCATATCTTCGGCAAATTCAGCTTGCTCTGCATTCTTTTCCTCCGCTTTTCTCAACTCAGCGTCATAATCAATTTCATTACCAATACCGAGAGTTTCAGTTTCGACCCTACGCTTGGAATCTTCTATTTGTTTATATTTAACAACAAGCTCTTGTACTTGCCCAACTTTTCCTTTGAGCATGGCTTCACCGACCTCGAACCATACTACTTGTTGTTTGGCTTTGTAAATATCGCTGATTATCGCAATCGTACCAGCATTTGGCGTTAGCATACTCAAAGCTTCATCGAGTTGCTGCTCCGCAAGTTGGTATCTTCCCTGGGAGCTATCCAAACGAGCTCTCCTCAATAATGTTTCAGCTTTTCTAAGGCCTACTTCTATCTTGGACTTTTCCTCGTCAACTAATCTTTGGAGATCTGGCTTGGCGTCATTTTCAGGCAAACCCGTTTTCGCCCGGATTTCAGCCAAATCCTTTTTGGCCTGATCAAGCTCCTCAACCAATTTACCAACAAGACTAACATTTTGAGTACGGGTTTGATCTACGGTCACGCTCCTCCGGGCTTTTCTCTCAATTAAATCTTCAGAAACATTTTGCCGGTAACGTTCTATATATTGGCTAGCTAGCTCATACTTCTTAGAGGCCATGGCCTCGTTCGCCAGTCTAAAATAAAGTTTAGTTTCCTCTGCCTTGATTTGACGAAGGTAAAATTCATTCTCCTCATTTTTCTCAAGGTTCGATAGGGCTGAAGAAGCTAATTCTTGAGCTTGAAGTAAACGCCCGCCCGTTGATAGGACTCGGATTTTATCGAGCAGTAAAACAAGATT
>JAYQBI010000056.1:0-7858 GCA_038137235.1 Opitutales bacterium
AAACATCGCCACGGAAGTTCCTCCAATTAAGGAGTTCATTCCATTCATCCATGCCATCCATCCGAGTGCCAGCATGGGCATGAATATCATCAGTATTGCGGGCCATACGGCGAAGATAAAGGAAGATTTCCTTGCCTTTAAAAAGACGACGAAAGTAAGCAGGGCAAAGGCAGCAAGGAGCTGATTAGTCGCTCCAAATAATGGCCATATGGCTTTCCATGCTGGAATAAGTGAACCATCTTGTGCGGCAAAGGATTGAAAAACCAAAAAAGCAGGAAGGGCTAAGGCGGCCAATGTACCGAGGTACCTACTTGCCTGATTTCTCCATGAAAATAATTCCTCAATCAGAAAACGGGTTAGACGGGTGCAGGTATCCAGTGTGGTAAGTAAAAAAGTACTGATGGCAAGCATTGCAAATTCAATCCCAAGTTTGGCAGGTATTCCCACTGCTGCAAAAAATTTAGATGCACCGGTTGCAAAAACTCCCACGGGTGAACCGCCTGCCTCTCTCTCGCCAACGGTTAAAACCGCAACACATGCTAAGGCAAAAACCGCAAGCACTCCCTCAAGTAACATCCCCCCGTAAGTCACCCGCCTGGTGTCACTTTCCCTGCGAATTTGCTTTGAGGTGGTTCCACTGGCAACAATGCTGTGAAACCCACTGCAGGCACCACAGGCAACCGTAATAAAAAGAAATGGCACGAGCATTCCGAGTTTTTCTGATTCCCAGCCAATAAAGAGAGGTAATTCAAGACTCTCTCCCGACATCAGCATACCCAATGCACCGAGACCAAGAATAGCATACAAAAAACCGGCACTTAGAAAATCCCTGGGCTGTAAAAGAACCCCAACAGGTAGCACAGCAGCAAAAAAACAATAACTTAGAGTTAACCAAATCCAGACATCCTTGGACAATTCCATCATCGGGAAAAAATGCCCGAAAAGAAGACCGAGGAAAGTGACTGGGAAAAAGATTAATGCGAGATGCAAAAGCTTAAATCTTCCACTTCTTAGCAAAAATCCAAACAGGATTGCCACGATAATGAACCAACCCGAGGCAGAAGCAACTTCTGGCTGCGTGGCAAAAGTATTGGCGGTGAGATCAAGAAAAACAATGATCACATAAACCAATGCAAGCAGAACAAAAATTAGAAAGAGCTTACCCGCACGCCCACCAACTAAGCCCTTCATTACATCCGCAATGGAACGCCCCTGATTTCTAAGTGACATGAAGGCACTTCCAAAATCATGCACACCACCAACAAAAATTGCCCCAATTAAAATCCATGCCCAGGTGGGACCCCACCCAAAATAAGTGGCCGCAAGAATAGGACCAACGATAGGTCCGGCTCCAGCAATGGATGAAAAATGATGCCCAAATAAAACCGAGGCTCTTGCAGGTGCATAATCGACGCCGTCTTCATGAGCAAGAGCAGGCGTTTCCCGCGAATCATCGAGAGCACATTTCTTGCTAAGAAAGTTACCGTAATAACGATAGGCAATGTAAAAGATCAGCACACTCGAAAGAAGAATCAAGGAAAGCATGGTTAATATTATGCATGCCGCACAAATGCTTGCAAGAAGAGTGCACCCGAATCGGCCAATTCACCTAGCTGATACCTAAGCAAAAAAACCCTGGAAAAAATTCCAGGGTTGTAAAAGGAAGGATTAACCGGGCGAAATTGGAAGAGTATATTTTTTCTTCTCTTTTTCTTGCTTACCTTGTGGCAAGTTGACCAGGTTAACTGATGATTATCTTACGAAGGAGGATACCTCGGATTTGCCAAAATTAGCCCACGCCTTCGTTTGAATTGTTCCAATTCAGAGTCATTAAAAACAAGCCAGGGATCGTTCAAAGACTTAACTCTTGAATGAATGAAATGCCTCATTTTACCTCCCATCTAAAACAAACTTTTACCGGTCTGCCCAACATTGACTTGAAAGTCAAAAATTGGAGAGGGTTATACTTTTCCCACCTAATGGAATTGAACATAATCTCATTCCTTTCTTTGTTAATGATTGAAACACTTCTCCCGCAGAAGCATTTTCTTATTAGAGACGATAAATCCTGAATTTGACCTGAAACTCGATTGCCAAATTTGCAAAAACGAGACGGAATTGATACTGCAGGAAACGATAAATCCCGAAATTGCCAACCAGGCGTAATGCATCTTACCATATTCTAAGAGAGCTCAATCTTTACAAAGAAGCAAATTTTTGGTCGATTTTTTCACTTTAGGTCAGTTTCTTCCAAGTTGTGAGTATTAATTTTTCAAAGATTCTGCTTTTACTCTCAATTACATTACTATCTGGGTGCGCACCCTCAGCAAATGATGTGGTGGAGGAATGGAAAGCTAAAGGTTGGGGGATAGTCGAGATACACGGAACACAGGGAAAGATTGTCAGGCATGGAAAATTAATCAGTGAACAAGCACAGGCGATTGAGGCATCGTGGATTGAAAATGGGAATAGAAAAACAAAACTTTACCATCAAATTAAAGATCAGTTTCTTGTTCTTCGTTTCTTCAAAAAGAATAAGGATGAATTTGTGGTGGTGATGAAAAAAAGGAAATAAAAAAGGCGATGGATTGCTCCATCGCCTTTAAAGAATGATTGCTTAGACCTAGCAAACTATGAAGAAAGTGCTTCCTTCGTGGTTTTAATGATTGCAGCGGCAATTTTGTAAGGGTCTCCATTGGAGGCAGGTCTGCGGTCTTCGAGACGGCCTTTCCACCCATCCTGAATTGTGCCAACTGGAATACGGATAGATGCACCACGGTCAGATACACCGTAGCTGAATTTGTCGATTGACTGGGTCTCATGAAGACCGGTAAGACGCTGGTTATTCTCAGCACCGTAAACCGAAATGTGGCGATCGATATTTTTTCCAAACTCTTCACAAATTTTCTTAAACAGTGCTTCGCCTCCTTCATCACGCATGGCACCATTTGAGAAGTTTGCATGCATGCCGGAACCATTCCAGTCACCCTTGATGGGTTTGGGATGTAAGTCGATGGCAATGTCATAAGATTCTGCTGTGCGCTCAAGGAGATAACGGGCGAGCCAGATTTGGTCACCGGCACTCTTAGCACCTTTAGCAAAAATTTGGTATTCCCACTGACCCATCATAACTTCTGCATTAATACCTTCAACATTTAGACCAGCTTCAAGGCAAAGATGCAGGTGTTCGTCAACCAATTCGCGACCCTTGGTATTACGGGCTCCTACGGAAGTGTAGTAAGGACCCTGAGGACCGGGATATCCATTACTGGGGAAACCAAGAGGAAGATTGGTTTCAAGATCGATCAAAGTATATTCCTGCTCAAAACCAAACCAAAAATCTTCGTCATCATCATCAATAGTGGCACGACCATTTGATTCGTGTGGGGTACCGTCTGGATTGAGTACCTCACACATGACTAACCAACCATTTCCGCCGAAACGATCAGGATCCTCAACGACACAAACTGGCTGTAAGAGACAATCTGAAGATCCTCCCTCTGCCTGTTCTGTGGAAGAGCCGTCAAATGACCACTGCTTGGCATCTTCTACTTTACCGCTGAAATCCTCAACGATCATCGTTTTACCGCGAAGGCTCTGGGTGGGCTTGTAGCCGTCGAGCCAAATGTATTCTAACTTGTGCTTACTCATAAGATTAAGGGTTAAATGTCTGGATTAGACTGGTGTGCGGTCAGTCGACCGACAAGAAAAAGTTAGCAAAACGAATGCCAAACCATATTACGAGCAACAAATGCAAAAGATTTTATCCACTAAGAAGTGCAAAATGAATAATTCTTGGCACCCCAAAGGGCACAATTATTCAAAGTGATCTAATTTAACCAGGGCTTTTCAGGAGCATTGGCCATAAGAAACATTTGATCACTAACCCCAGAAATAGCGGATTTCCAGCATTCAGTTTTAGCCTCTATCTGCTGAAAAAGATCAAGATTGAGCGAAGAAACAACCCATGAATCAACCTTAAGTTCATTTTCTAATTGCCCAGGAGACCAACCAGAGTGACCAAGAAAACAAGCGAATCGAATATTATTATTTTCACTGGCCAAAGATTCGGCCTTAGAGATATCAATGCCAAAATAAAGCCTGAAGGATTCAGCTGAATCCTTCCAGTCCCAAGCGGCAATAATTAATTTATCACGATCTACAGGACCACCCTCAAAGACACATGCATTACCAAGGGAGAAATGATTGAATTGAGCATCAAGCTGGTGGAGTTTCTTGCCCATTGGCCGATTAAGAATAACCCCCAATGTTCCTTCATCTTCGGAATGATTGGATAGAAAAACTATAGATTTAGCGAAATTTGGATCGCGTAAAGATGGATGGGATAAAAGAATTTTACCCGAAAAAAGATTGGGAGACTGGAATCTGGAGGTGACGTTCAACGTAACCTACAATAAGACCAGTCTGCTTAAAAAATCAAGCGGTTACCTCTGCAATTTCAGTGGATTCCTTTTTTGATTTTTTTGAATCGGCATCAGCTGATTTACTTTCCTTGGAATCTTCACTGACTTCGCCAGGTACTTCAGGGGGAGCGGTGGCTTCAGCATCTCCCCATTGTTCTTCATACAAAACCTTCAAATGCGTGAATACTTCAACAACAGAATCATCCTCTTCAATCTCAAAAAGTTTGAGGATTAACTCTTTGTTGTTTCGTAATTGTAACCGCTTGCCCAAAGTTTCCATGCCGCGATAACTGTTAATTACATCACGAGCCTCCTCTTGCTTGGCCAAAATTCTTTTCGCTTCTCTGTATGTTATTCCCATATCTTTAATTGGTTGAGATTATCCACTGCACACCGATGTAAAAACAAATATTAATTTTGTTCCAACATCCCATCACTTTTTAATCTTTACCGAGGATTAGAATAAATTCGATGAAAAAATGAATATTGTTTATTTTTTTTATTCACAGAGCAGAAAAGATAAAGGACGGACTCCGAAGAGCCCGCCCTTTTTAGCAAAATCTATTGGATAGAAAAGCTAGGCAGAAACCACATCAACCATGGCTTTAAGAATCGTGTTCCAAGTCGATGGATTTTCAAGGGTTGCATTAGGAAACATGCACCCGTCCCAACAAATATGCTTGATTCCACGATCCTGAAAATCCTTAAGCCAGTAACTCGAGCAACGGGCAATATCAAGTTTTCCATTAGGATCATCTGCAGGACAATGCTTTCCGGTTTTGTCATGAGAACCGGCTCCATGTACTTGCCCATCATTTTGAGCAACATGAAAGTCGATTGTCCATGGGCGCAGTTTATCAGTCATTTTCTCGTAGGCTGCGTAAAATTCGTCATCAGCATATCCGTCATGAAGAAGAGCATGCTCAGGAGCATTGTATCCCATAAGATAAAGGTAAGTGTGCGCGAGGTCAGCCTGGAAACCCAGCGTTTCAGGCTGACCAACACCTTCCAGTAAATCGAGGACATCCTTCCAACTATGCATACCAGCCCAGCAAATTTCACCTTCGACAGCAAGTCGCTCACCATGATCAGAAGCAATCGCAGCAGCCTTTTTGAAGGTATCAATGATACGTGCGGTTCCTTCTCCTGGGTTAGCCTTCCATTTTTCCACACCAAACTCAGCGGAATCTATTCTGATCACCCCACCTTTGCGTGCACCATGGTTGTTAAACACTTTGGCGATCTTACATGCAACCTTTACCGCATCGAGAAATTTACCCTGCTGTTCATCAGTTCCCATCGCAGAATCGCCCACAGTGCCTGGCCATACCGGGGCAACAAGCGATCCGATGTCGAACCCATGGCTTGCAATAAGATCAGCAATTTTCTTCAAATCATCATCACTGGCTTCGGGGTCAGTGTGGGGATGAAACAAAAAACAATCTACACCATCGAACTTTCTGCCATTAACATCGGCATTGGCAGTGAGTTCAAGCATACGCTCCAAGCTAAAGGGAGATTCTTCGCCCTCGCCATCGCCTTTTCCGACAAGACCGGGCCACATTGCATTGTGAAGTTTAAGAGATGAAAGACTCATGTGTAATGAAGTTGGGGGTTAAGGTTTGCAAAAAAAACATATGTTCAAGAAATGAAGACAGATTCAAGAAAAAAGCAGTCCGTGCATGAAACATAATTTAGCGACTTTTCACCAATTTTTATTTGCTAATAGTTGTAGGGTGTAAGAAATTCATTAAATGAAATTAACTCATTCCTTCCTACTTTCACTTAGTATTTTATTTTTGGGGGCCAGTACCATTCTTGCAGCAAAGGATAGCGATTCCCTTTTCCCCAATAAATTGATTGATAAAAAAGGAAAGTCGGTCTCATCCAAGGTACTTAAAGATAAGATTGTGGGGATTTATTTTTCTGCTCAGTGGTGTCCGCCCTGCCGTGGTTTCACTCCGAGCTTGGTTGATTTTCGCAACAAGAACTCGGAAAATTTTGAGGTTGTTTTTGTATCATCCGACCGTTCCGCAGAGGATCAGTTAAAATATATGGAGAAATACGAGATGAATTTTTATGCGGTTCCTCATGGAAGTGATGCCGCCAATAACCTCAAGAAAAAGTTTGAAGTGCGTGGCATCCCCTCACTTATCATCGTGGATGCGAATGGCAACACCATCACCAAGAATGGACGTGGAGATGTCTCTGGAAACCCTGATGGTGCATTGGCCAGTTGGCAAAAAGGCTCCTAACATAACACCATCTTCAGTGCATACCCCTTTTATCTAGGGGAATATCATGCTGATCATTTTATGATTACTTCTGACTTTTGTGTAATCGGCGGGGGAATTGTTGGTTTAGCAACAGCCTATCGATTAAGTAAAAATTTTCCGGATAAAACAATCCTTGTGCTCGAAAAGGAAAACCGTCTTGCCGAGCACCAAACAGGCAGGAATTCGGGAGTTCTACACTCGGGAATCTATTACAAGCCGGGTTCATCAAAAGCAAAAAATTGCCGGCAAGGTAAATTTCTGCAAGGAATATGGAATCAATTATGAACTCTGTGGCAAAGTAATTGTCGCTACTTGTAATGCCGAAACCGACAGGCTGCTGGCTATATTTGAGCGCGGAAAAGCAAACGGCGTCACCTGCGAACTCATTAGCAAGGAACGGCTACAAGAAATTGAACCACATGCCAATGGCGTTGCTGCGGTACATGTACCGGAATGTGGGATAGTAAATTATAAACAGGTATGCGATAAACTCGGTGAGCTACTGCAAAAGGAATCCAATCATCAAATTTTACTTGGAGAAACCGTTCTTGGAATTGATCAATCAGGAACTGAAGTGGTTGTTCAAACGGATAACCAATCGATCCATGCTCAGTTTCTGGTGAATTGCGGTGGTCTCCACTCCGACCGGATCACGGAAATGGGTGGACAGAAACCTTCTGCTAAAATCATTCCCTTCAAGGGGGAGTATTATTTTCTATCTGAAGAGGCAGAGAAGTTCTGCAATCATCTGATCTACCCCGTGCCTGACCCAAAGTTTCCCTTTCTTGGTGTTCATTTTACCCGGATGATTGAGGGCGGGGTCGAGTGCGGCCCAAATGCGGTGCTTGCCTTTGGACGGGAGGCCTATGAAAAGTTCCAGTTTTCATCGAAAGACTTTATTGAGTCGATCACCTACCCCGGTTTCCAGATCATGGCGATGAAGCACTGGAAGATGGGATGGGGTGAGATGTGGCGTTCCTTTTCCAAGCAAGCTTTTGTGAAAGCCCTGCAAAGACTGGTACCTGCGATCGAGGCGAATCATCTCTCTCCCGCGCCTGCCGGTATCCGTGCCCAGGCAGTTGCCAAAACAGGTGGACTGGTGGACGACTTCCTCATTCAGAAAAATGACCGCATCATCAATGTGTGCAATGCCCCCTC
>JAYQBI010000057.1:0-7778 GCA_038137235.1 Opitutales bacterium
AGGCAATGCTGGGCGTATGACCTGATCTTTTCCCGCACCCCGGTCAGGCCGTTGCGCCGGTTGGGCGAGAGGTGCTGGGTAATGCCAACCTCTGATAGAAAGTCCGGTTCCAAATCAATCACATCCTGCGGGCTTTCACCGCTGTAAAGTTCGCACAGTAGGGTGGCGGTTCCCTTGGTTATGGAGGCGTCGGAGTCCGCCTGAAAATAGCATTTTCCGTTTTCGAACCTGGGGAAGATCCAAAGCTGGGAGACACAGCCCTTGATCAAAAATGTATCGATTTTATATTCCTGATCGAGGCCGGGTGCGTCTTTTGCCCGGTCTATGATGTAGGCAAAGCGCTCGAGGTGATCCTCAAAGGGCATCAGTTCCTCAGTTAGTTGATCACGCTTGTCTTCAATGCTCATGGCTTTGGGTTTCCGGGAAATTCGATACTTACTTTTTCGTAATGCGAACTGCCAATTTTCAGAGAACTTAAGGTGGCAGAGAGGGGGAGAAGGTCAGTGATCCCGGAGATACTGCGGAAGAGGGAGGTGTTGCCCACGCTTTCCCCAGTGGCGGAATCTGCAATGGCATGCAAGGGAAGAACCGTGACCGGGCCGTTGGAATTAATGATTTCCAAATCAATTTGTTTCTGGGAAATACGGACATAATTTTCCGCATGGGCATCGAGTACAAAAAGTTCGAGTTGGCCCTTTCCATTGGTCACCAGTTCGAGGTTGTGTCCGGACCCATGCTTTCCAAGTTCGTAGAGCACTCCGCCACGCAGGGGTTGGTGAACATGGAGGGATCCATGCTCATGGGCATGATCGGAACAGCCAATCAGCGACAGACAGAAAGTAAAGATGATGAGTGACAAAAAATTCATTAAGGTAGTCAGTAATATTGGAGGAATGCGAAAGGAGCAAGTTTGCAAGACTGCTGTAATGTAATAATAGCAGAACTTCACTTTCTCATGGTCAGACGAAATTTCCTGTTCTATGAAAAGAGGGTAATGAAAGTTTTTACTGCTTTTTTTGTCCTTTGCTTTAGCGGGCTCAATTTATTGGCTGGTGCCCTTAATAACAGCCCGGCGAATGTGGTGATTGTGATCACCGATGATCAGGGATATGGTGACCTTGGCTGTACTGGTAATCCGGTGGTTAAAACGCCCCATCTTGACCGTCTGGCCAACGAATCAATCTGGCTGACTGATTATCATGTCGCCCCCACCTGCTCTCCGACGCGGGCTGCCCTGATGTCCGGTCACTGGACCAACCGGACGGGTGCCTGGCATACAATTATGGGCAGATCAATGCTGAGGGAGGATGAGGGCACTTTAGGCCAGTTTTTTAAAGGTGCGGGCTACCAGACGGGAATGTTTGGGAAATGGCACCTGGGGGATAATTTTCCCTATCGGCCGGAGGATCGTGGATTTGATGAAGTCTACCGCCATGGAGGGGGCGGAGTGGGCCAGACCCCGGATGTCTGGGATAATTCCTACTTCGACGGCGGATATTTTCATAATGGGCAAATTGTACCCGCCAAGGGCTTTTGCACAGATGTATTTTTTGAACAGGCAAATAAATTTATCACCAAGTGTGCCAAGCGAAGGTTGCCCTTTCTTACTTACATTTCCACCAATGCCCCCCATGGTCCGCTGCATTGTCCGCAAGAATATATGGACATGTATAAGGATCAAGACGCTCGTCAGGCAGCATTTCTGGGAATGATCACCAATATTGATGACAATGTGGGAAAGACCCGGGAATTGCTCAAAAATCTTGGAATCTACGAGGATACCATTTTTATTTTTACCACTGATAATGGCACTGCTTGGGGGCAGGATATTTACAATGCGGGCATGCGGGGACGCAAGGGGAGCGAGTACGATGGGGGGCACCGGGTGCCTTTCTTTATGCATTGGCCAAGGGGTGGAATGAATGAACTTAAGAAGATTGATACCCTTTGCCATGCGGTGGATATTGCACCCACCTTACTTGACCTGATTGGCACTTCCAGTCCCAAGGGATATCAATTTGATGGGGTTTCCCTTCGCAAAATTTTGGAAAAAGGTGATCAGGCTGACTGGCCTGACCGTATGCTCGTCACCGATTCCCAGCGGGTACGCGATCCTATCAAGTGGAAACAATCCGCAGTCATGAGACAGGGATGGCGGTTGGTAAACGGCAAGGAGCTCTATAATATCGATTCCGATCCGGGGCAGGAAAAGGATGTGTCAGCCAATCATCCTGAACGAGTGAAAGAAATGCGGGCTTTTTATGATGCCTGGTGGGCAGAATTGGAGCCCACCTTTTCCCGTACCACGGAATTGTACATTGGACACCCCGACCACCCGATTGTTTCCCTTACCAGTCATGACTGGATTCAGGAAGCATACCCACCATGGAACCAGCAGCAAAACCGGGCGAAGTTACCGGTCCGTCCAAACAGTAAGGGATTAAAACATGAGGGGCACTGGGCGATCAAGGTGTTGACGGCGGGAAACTATGAGGTCGAGGTTCGCCGCTGGCCCGAAGAATCCGGCAAAGCAATTAACGAGGCATTACCAGCCGGGGATCAGGTTCCCGGTGCCGACAAAGCATTCCGTGCCCAGCCCGGGTTGGCGATTGATGCGGCTACAGCAACGATGCGTTTGAATAATGAGGATCTTGAGACCAAAGCAGTAAGGGCCGAAACTGAGTCCGTTACCTTTGAGGTCAAGTTGACAAAGGGAGTGCATAAGCTATCTCCTTACTTTTCCATTCCACAGGGCGAGCTTGGTTGCTTTTACGCAATCGTAAAAAAGAAGTCCTGAGGCCAGTTTCGCCCCAGATAAAAAAGGAACCTAGGCGGCTTTCAGCTGCTCGCTGGCAAGCTGGCGCTTGAGGTCTCCGAAGCTGATCATCTTTCCGTTTGCCTCGTCCCAGAGACGGAACTTGATCGTTTTCAGGCTGCTCAGAAGGTTGAGCTCAGGTGCAACCTGAAAGAAAGGATCGGAATGGTGGCATTTTTCCAAATGGTAATTTGGAATCATTGGATTGAGGTGATGAATATGATGGAATCCAATATTGCCGGAGAACCACTGCATGATTCTGGGAAGTTTGTAATAACTGCTTCCCTCCATGGCTGCGGCGGTGAAGTCCCAGTCCTTGCCCTGTGCCCAGTAGGTGTCCTCAAACTGGTGCTGTACATAGAATAGCCAGATTCCACATCCACCCGCTACCCCCATCATTACCGTCTGTAAAATGAGAAAGGGAACGAGGCCGAAGATCATGCTCATGGCAGTTCCGTAAAGAAGAAGGGTAATGTTCATCAGGTAAACCGAACGGCGCTCACGAGGTTTGCACTTGGATGAAGGAATCCGTTCGAGCACAAAGAAAAGAAAGAGCGGGGCGAGCCCAAAGAGAATGAAGGGGTTGCGCAGCAGGCGGTAGCTCAACTTAATCCAGCGTGAGGAGGTGATGTATTCCTCCACCGTCATCGTCCAGACATCCCCGATGCCGCGCTTATCCAGGTCGCCATTGGTGGCATGGTGCACGGCATGTTCCCATTTCCAGTGGTGGTAGGGGGTGAAGGTGAGCATGCCAGTGAAAAATCCGAGGGCATCATTTGCCTTCTTGTTCTTGAAAAAGGAACCATGCCCGCAGTCATGAAAAATAATGAATGCCCGGACCAGGAACAATCCGGCCACTCCAGCCAGAGCAATCGATGCCAGCCAGGACTGCGGTTGAATATGGTAAAGGGCAATCCATATTCCCAGAATGGGTCCCAATGTGTTGGTGCATTGCCAGAGAGCACGGCCAAGGTGAGGGCGTTGAAATTCCTCCACCAGTTTTTTCCACTCCGCAACGGACTTCATTTTATTTTTCATAATTATTTTCCCCCAATTATTTTACCCCTGATTCAATAATCTCATCAGGAATCGGAATAATAGGCAAGGACTGAAAAACCTTCCTAATAAAGGGAAAAAATGGTCAATTCTTGCCGATGTCGCTTGTCGGGAATGATCAATGCTTTATGAAAAGATGCTCACAGTATGGAAACCATAGCAAAAAATAACCCGGCGTTTGGGCGCTCGATCGAGTCAGGACTCGAGCGTATGTCCACCGATCACGAATTTCTGGTGCATGCCTTTTCTCAGGTTCTTGAAAGCCTCGGAGTCAAAGGAGCTGCTGATTTACTCAAGGAGAGAAATTTTTCTGAACCTGATCACATTCTTGAGCCACAGACCATTCAGGCGATATCCTTTTATTTCCAATTACTCAACCTGGTGGAGGAGCACGGATCGGGGCGCAGTTCGCGAGAGCGGGAAAAAGAACTGGGTGGAGATGCCGAACCCGGGCGATGGGGGAGATATCTCAAGCAATTGAAGGATGCCGGGTTTTCCGAGCAGGAGGTAAGAGGGAAGCTCAGGGAAGTAAGAGTGGAGCCAGTCTTCACCAAGCATCCGACCGAAGCAAAGCGCTGGGCGGTGCTTGGATTGCACCGCGAAATTGTTCGATTGATGCGTAAACGGGATGCCGTGGAAACCACCTTTGAACAGGCCTTTTGTGAGCGTTCTTTGCATGCCGTTCTCGAAAGGCTCTGGCTGACAGGAGAGGTTTTTTCACGCAAGCCGGAGGTCGAAAATGAGCTGGAGAACTTAAGTTATTACCTCAAGCAGATTTTCCCGGTTGTATTCACAAATTTGGATGACCGTTTACGCCACGCCTGGGAACTGGTCTGGCCGGAGGCACCATCCCTCGGCGATGATGAATTACCCTCACTTGTTTTTGGTTCCTGGGTGGGTGGGGACCGCGACGGTCATCCCAAGGTAACTGCCGAGGTCACCCGTTCGACCCTTGAAACTTTAAACAAGGGAGCTAAGGAAGTGATCCGATCGCGCCTGCTCGACCTTGGGCAAAAAGTAGCCTTTAGCCGTGCGGGTCTCGAAGCACCTGAGCAATTGTTCGAGAAGTTGAGGGAATGGGGAGTGCCAGAGGATACGGGCGAGCCCTGGAAAGCCTTTGTTCTTGGAGTTGCCGACCGCTTGAATGATGGAATTGTTCCTTTGCGCCAAAACCTTGAGCTATTGATTTCCTACCTTGAGGGAGCGGGAGCCCACCGTACGGTACATCTCTATGCCCGTCCGGTACTTCGCCTGGTCAACAGCTTTGGGCTTCATCTCGCCCGTCTTGATGTTCGTCAAAACAGTGCCGCCTATGACCTCGCACTCGGGCAGATGATGCAGGCTGCTGGAATTGAGGACGGTGAAAATTTTAGGGACTGGGAGCTGGATAAAAAACTGGAATTTCTCAATGCTGAGCTCAGCCACCCACGCCCGATGACTCATTCCACCATGGAGTTACCTGCGGAGGCGGAGGAAGTGCGGGCGACCTTTTCCGAGTTGGTCAATCATCTTGATAAAAGGGGGCCTGAGGGTCTTGGCTGCCTTGTGGTTAGTATGACCCGGTCGGTGGCGGATCTGCTGGTGGTTTATGTGCTCGGCAAGGAAGTCGGGCTTACCAGGGTGATGGCTGGGCAGATGCGTTGTGCCTTGCCGGTGGTTCCCCTGTTTGAAACTTATGAGGATTTGGAAGCCGCCCCTGCAATTATGGATAATTTTCTCGCCCATCCATGCACGCAGGCGAGCTTAAGGCAGCCGCATGAGCAATCTTCTCAGGTGATCATGCTGGGCTACAGCGACAGCAATAAGGATACTGGCATCATTGCCAGTCAATGGGCACTGCAGCGCTCACAGAAGCGATTGCTTGAAGTGGGGGAAAAGCACGGTGTTTCCCTGACCTTTTTTCATGGACGCGGAGGAACAGTTGGCCGGGGAGCAGGCCCAACCCACCGCTTTCTTGAAGCATTGCCTAAAGGTTCCCTCGTTGGTGGATTGCGCCTCACCGAACAGGGCGAAGTGATCGGACAGAAATTTAATACTGCCACCACTGCCTCCTCTAATTTGGAGACCCTGCTTGCCGGATCATTGGGTGCCCGTCTGCTTTCCTCAAGCAAGGACGAGCCTGAGGCAACGGTCCGCCTGATGGATCATCTCGCAGAGTCTTCGAGATTGGCTTACCGCGAACTCCTGGAGACTGATGGATTTGTTCAATTTTACCGCCAGGCAACCCCGATCGATGCGATCGAGCGCAGCCGGATTGGATCCCGCCCAAGCCGTCGGACCGGGCAGGCAAGCCTTGAGGATTTACGGGCAATTCCGTGGGTCTTCAGCTGGAATCAGTCACGCTACTACCTCCCGGGATGGTACGGGGTAGGAGCAGGGTTGGAGGCACTTAAAAACCAGCAGCCTGAATTATTTAATGAACTTCCTGCACTCGTCGCAAAAAGTTCCTTCCTTCGCTATGTATTTTACAACGCCGAGAGTAGCCTTGCCAGTTCCGACCCTCAGTGGATGAATGCCTATGCAGAGTTGGTTGAGGATGTTGACCTTCGCAAGCTCATGCTCGGGAAAATTATCAATGAACGGTCCCTTGCCGAGCAGCATTTCACTGCGCTTTTTCAGGGTACCCTGCAGGAAAGGCGTCCACGGTTTTGGAAAACCCTGCAGGCCCGCGAGGATGCACTCCGTCTGCTCCACGGCCAGCAAATTCAGTTACTCAGGGAATTCCGGACCGAGGGTGGGGACCAACCCGAACGGGTGGAGCGAATGCTCCTCGTGGTCAATGCGATCGCCAGTGGATTGCGCACCACTGGATAATCCAGAAATTACCGCAGGAAGCGGGCGGGTGCCTCGTCCGCCAGATCAAGAATGGTGGAAATATTCAGGAAGGTGATCTCACCCATGGTTTCGCAGGCCTCGAACCGCTTGTCCCCGTGCATGCGGGAAAGTTCCTCGCGCAAGCGCCTGACTTTTTCATCACTTGATATTCTGTCCTCGCACATGCACGAGCGCAGGCGTTTGATCCGGGTCTGGGAAAAGTTGAACCTTCGTTGAATCAGGGTTCGTTCCTCCCGCTGGTACTGCAGGCTGGTGTCCTTGTTAATCAGGCTGGTGCAGAGGTTAACCACCGGTAAATTATTTTTGAAGAATTGGGGCAGGTAAAAGCTTCTTCTTCCCTCGTAGGATTGCTGGTCGAAATCAATCGCCCGTACCCGGTACTGGGTATGTTCAAGATCGGGGGTCATCTCCACCACATAGTTGTAGGCCCGCATATCTCCAAGCAGGCGCACAAAGCAACGCTCGTTGAACTTGATGAATTCCTTTGCCAGTCGGACCTCGTTTATTTCCTCGCGCTCCAGATAATCGCGAATGAAGTCATCCCCGGGTACGCCTATGATGTGCTCCTCGATCAAGGTATCCTTGTCCACCTGGAAATTAATTTCGTTGGGCGAAAGCAATTGTTCAAGTTCCAGTCCGTATAATCGTGATGCATCCGCCCGCTTCACATAGAAATAATCGTGGTTGTCATTGTACTGGTTTACAATGCGTATACGAAATGGCTTGGTATTGCCGAAGGTGCAATAATCCACTCGATCGACATAGAGGTTTGGCAGAATGCGCTCATCCCCACCGGAGCGTAATAAAACATAGATTTTTTTCAGCCCCTCAAACATTTCCCTCCCGTAGTTCTGGTCATATACCATAGTTTGCCAGAGGGTATCCTCATTCTTTGCGTTCATTACCGGGTAGCAGTCTTCGGACTGCAGCAGGTTTTCGTAATGTACTGGCAGGTCGTGCTGTCGCTTGTAATCCTTGAGGTATTCACGCAGGGGATCGCTCAGCGGATAAAACTTTTTTTTCTGCTGCTGTACGAGGTCTTCTTTCATCCGTGCTCGATCGGTCTGCTCAT
>JAYQBI010000058.1:0-7770 GCA_038137235.1 Opitutales bacterium
GGGCACAGGATTCCCATGTTTTTTTGAATTTTTCAAACTCACGAAAAACCGGTAGATCTCGTATCTTGTTCACCAAGAATTATTTGGGGCATTTAAAATTTTATAACCAAACATTCAACGTTCAGGATTATTCGTTAAAATTTTGCTCAATAGGAGTATCAGTTTTCAATCATTTTAATATCTCAACACTCAAAAGTTCTTCGGGCTTACTCTCCCTGCAATTGGTAGAAAATTAATGGCAATTAATTAAAATAGACTCCTATACTGATCTAGCATGCGACGTGCATGATCATCCCCGTTTTGGGCTGCAGCAGAAAGCCATTCTTTTGCTTCCTTTGGATTTTTCTCGGTGCCTTTTCCTGTTAGTTTCATTAAACCTATATATCTGGATGCTTCTGCATTCCCTGCTTTTGCAAGGGGAAAAAGCATTTTATATGCTGTATCGTAATTTTTTGGTTTTCCTATCCCTGTGTAATACTTTCTTGCCTCAAGTAATATTTCCTGATTGTCGGCTTTAGGTTGAAAAGTTAGGTGATCAGAAGGTGGGGGCTCAGATATTTTTGCAGAAGGTAGTTCGGTTGTTGCCTGCATGTCTTTTAAATATTTTTCTGCAAGTTTATGGCTTTGCATAGATGCCTTTTGAAGAAGTTGTTGAGCGGACTTAGTATCTTTGGGCACTCCATCCGCACCTTCTGCAAGCAACATTCCTAGAAAATATTGGGCTTCTGCAAAATTCTGTCGTTCTGCAACTTGCAACCATTGAAATGCTTTAGCCGTATCTTGCCTAACTCCATCACCGTTGTAGTAAGCCATACCAAGATTAAACCTTGCAGTAAGGGAATTTTTGCGAACGGCGTTAAATAATAACTCAACGCCTTTTTTAGGGTCGCGATCCAGCAGACCAGGTAAACCTTTTAAATAAAGGGCACCTATCGTCGCCTGTGCCTGCGGGTATCCGGCATCGGCAGATTCCTGAAACAATGCAAGCGCTCTTCTTACATTCGTTGGAATGACCTGGAAATCAATCTCTCCCATACAATAAAGGGCTACGGGATCTCCCTCAGACGCTTTCCTTTCTAGTAGAAAAGCCGCATCTTGGTAGAGCCTGGTGGCTTCAGCAAAGTCTCCGCCTAACATGGCCAAGTTGGCAAGATTATATGAGCCGAATGGATGCCCCTTTCTCAAAGCTGCCTCAGACCACTTTCTTGCGGCTTCCAAATTTACAGAACATCCGGCTTCACCAGATCTAAGGTAAATTCCAAGCAACCCCATGAAGTATGGATCTGCGTTTTTTGCATTAGTAACTATATCATTAAAAGTTAATCTTGAGGTCCATTTTCCTGAGCCAAAAGCTTCCCAAAAAAGGAACACAACAAAGAGAAGAACCGGCGTAAGCTTTTTCCAACAATCCATTTTCCTGAGACTAGTTAATGGATTGCCAGTTCCAAGCTTGAAACGATAAATCAATAAGAAATGATACGGTTTCTCCTTATGCAAAGATTTTTTTTTCGATTAATGAACCCGCTCTTCATTTTCTACATAATTGCAAGTATTCATGTTTATGCCGAAAATGTGAGCCTATCTGAATTAAAACTTTCCAAGATAATTGAACTACAGCAAAGTTTTTTCAAAAATAGTACTACTTTACCAAAAGAAGAGCTCCTAAGGCAGGCTCAGTATTTAGTAAATCAATATGAGTCTTATCTTAATGAAAACCCCAAGGATGTTAATGGACTTATTTTATTTGGAAAATTTCTAAAAAAAACAGGTCATCCTGAAGATGCTTTTTCAAAATTTTGGCAAGCAGACAGAATTAATCCAAATATTGCAGTCACAAAACAGCAAATTGGTAATTTTTTTGTTGAGAATGGAAGAGTAATCGAAGCCTTCCCTTTTTTCATTAATGCCACCCGATTAGAGCCAAACGAGCCATCTTATCACTATGATCTCGGTAGCTTTATCTATATTTTTGAGGAAAAGTTATCAATTGTAGATCATGATGAAAATCTTGGAAAACTTATGCATCAAAGTTTTAAACATGCTGCGTATTTAAAACCTGAGGACCTTGATTATCAACTGAGGTTTGCCCAAAGTTTTTTTGATTTTAACCATTCAAATTTAAATGATGGCTTAGTCGCCTGGGAAAAACTTCTTGCTGACTTCAGTGACCGAACAAAAGAAGAAACTGATTACATTAAATTGGGGATAGCGAAAATGCTTATTAAGTTAAATAAACCGGATGATGCTCTCAATTTGCTAAGTTCAGTACAAACAAAAAGCTTATTGCACTCAAAGGGTGTCCTAACTCAAAAAATCCGTCTTCTAAGAAACAAATGAGTTTTCTGGAAATTTAATTATGAAATATTTGCTACTTCTACAAAAATTAAGGTTAAATTGCTCGTATTTAACATTTTATTACAATACAGATAAGGGAAGATGCGACGAGTTGGAGATTTTAAGACCGAGAAAATAGCTCTAAGGTTTTGGACCTATTTGAAAAAGAAAGGGATAGAGTCATCACTTGAGCAAATTGATTCTGGTGGCGTTAAAGAATGGGAAATATGGGTGGCAGACGAAGATCAACTCTCTTTTTCACTTTCCCTATTGAATGAATTTAATTCGAATCCTGAGGATGGAAAGTATGATGTTTCGAAAAAAGATGAAATATTACCAAAAACTTCTTCCCATAAAGGCTTTAAGCAGTTTAATCTTGGTAAAAAATGGCGTCATAATGAAAAGTCTCCTGGCACCATTACATTATCCTTAATTATTACTTGTGTGGCGGTCTTTTTACTCTCAGGAATGGGCAAAAATACCGAACTGGTTGGTGATTTATTTATATCTGAAAAAATTAATGACGGTCTTTCCGAATTTTTATCCGGACAAATCTGGCGTGTCTTTACTCCCATCTTCCTGCATTTCCACTTTTTTCACATTTTGTTTAACATGTACTGGTTGCATAACCTGGGATCACAAATTGAAAAGATAAAGGGGGCAAAGTTTTTCATTTCATTTGTCTTGCTAATCGCTTTAGTTTCCAACCTTACTCAATTCTTTTTCAATGGACCTGCTTTTGGTGGCATGTCTGGGGTTGTTTATGGATTATTTGGCTATGTTTGGATAAAAACTCGGCTTGACCCTGCTGACGGTTTCCAATTGGACCCCACTATTGCAATAATCATGTTCGGCTTTTTTCTCATCTGTTTCACTGGAGCAATGGGAGGTATAGCCAACTGGGCTCATGCTGGTGGACTCGCAGTTGGATTAGCATGGGGGTATGGCTCTGCATATCGATGGAATCAAGGAAAAGGGTAATATACTATATATCGTCTTTAATGATTTCATAAATTGCTAAGCCTGAGCGCAAATTTGGCATAATATTGCATTTCTTTATCCAGTCCCCCCGATAAAACACTTTTCGGCCAAGATGCACTTTCATGCCTTCTGTTTTTAAGCGCTGGCAAAACTCTTCCAACTCACCAATAGAAAAATGATTACTCAAGTAACTACTCTCCCACTGGTTAGGGTAAACTTCATTACATACCCGTTTACCCTTTAACAAAAAATTCCATCGATTTCTCCAGTAACCATGATTGACAAAGCTTACCGCCATTCTTTTACCCACTCTAAGTGCCTGTTTCAATATTTCACCCGGTTCTGGTAAAGATTCGACCATTCGCGAAAATATTACCCAGTCAAATGAGTCATCATCAAACTTAGCAATAGCATTGAGGATTTCTTCCTGATAAACTGGGACTTTACGAGCTACACAAGAAATTGACTTTTCTAACTCTCGATCAACGCCAAGCCCAGAAACCTGCTTGGTTTCTCTTAAATGCTCCAACAATATGCCTCTTCCGCAACCCAAATCCAGAACCCTATCCTGTGCGCTTACCCATTGATCAATTGCTCTAAAGTCAGCTTCTTTTTTGACTTCATAGCGATTTTTTAATTTACGAAAGCCATCTTCTTCAAAAATTTCTTTATTCTCACTGTCGTCCGATTTCAAAAATACATCGAGTGCTTTGAGAAAGGGACGCGAATCAATCAGAAATGAATCGTGACCATGAGAATCATCAATTTCTAAGTACGATACATCCTTTTGTGCCTGTAATAATGCATCGACAATCTGTTTGTTTTGGGAAGGCGTGTATAGCCAATCACTAGTAAAAGCAATTACTAGGGTTCTCGTTTCGACCGCAGAAACCGCTTTTGCCAAACCTTCATTACCCACTAAGTCGAAACGATCTAAGGCTTCGGTAAGTTTCAGATAGGAATTTGCATCAAAACGCTCAACAAATTTTTTTCCTTGATGATCCAAGTAGCCCTGCACACCAAATTCAAATTCATCCGTTGCGCTCAACCTTTGGTCACCTCCAAACTTCTCTTCCATAGCGACATCTGAAAGGTAGGTTATATGAGCCATCATTCTAGCAACCGAAAGTCCATGAATGGGACCTTTACCACACTCGTAGATACCATTATTCCAGTTACTGTCCCCAGAAATTGATCGTCTACCAGCTTCATTAAATGCAATAGTTTGAACACTATGCTGAGCAGTTGCCGCTATAATTATGGCGTTTTTGGCAAAGCCAGGATATTCAACTATCCATTGCAAAGCCTGCATCCCTCCCATACTCCCTCCCACTACTGCATACAATGCATTGATTCCTAAGTGATCAATCAATACTCGCTGTGCTTTAATCATGTCTTGAATGGTAAGATTGGGAAATGATGATCCATAAGTTTTACCTGAACCATCGGGTCGCTCAGTCGAAGGACCTGTTGAACCACGGCATCCGCCAAGACAATTAGAAGAGACAACAAAAAAACGATTCGTATCTATGGGTTTATTAGGTCCAACCACATGATTCCACCAGCCCGGCCTGGGGTCACTTGCATCATAAATACCAGCAACATGATGGTCTCCGGTTAGAGCATGACACACATAAATTGCATTATTTTTTTCAGCATTCAGTTTTCCGTAACTCTCATACCTGATTTGAAAGTTCTCAAGAATCTCCCCGCTAGATAGAGTTAAGGGCACATCACAAAAAAAAGTTTGCTCCCGAACCAAACCAACTTCGCTTTCGCTATTTAAATAATCAACTTTTTTGGTAGAGGGCATGAATATAGAGTGTTCGGATATGCCCGAGGGCAGTAAATTTAAATTAATTAAGTGATTTTATCCAGCAAAGACTTTTTCATGTCATAGTTGCCATGAACAGATTTTACATCCTCCAGTTCCTCAAGGGCTTCGATTAAATTTAAGAGTTTGCGACCAGTATCCTCATCGTTCACAGGAACAAGTGAACTGGGAAGGTAAGCAAGTTCAGATGAATCGGGCTCAACCCCTCTTTTTTCAAAAGCTTCTGCCAATTTATCAAAGTCCGCAGTTTCGCATATTACTTCGTAATGGTCATGCTCAACCAAAACATCTTCGGCATCATTTTCTAGAGCTAACTCGGTCAACTCATCTTCTGAAATTTTTTCAATATCCAAAAGAAATTGACCCTTGCGCTTAAAATTAAAAGCCAAAGCCCCTACGCCTGCAAGGTTACCTCCTCCTTTGGAAAAAGTGCTGCGCACCTCTGAAGCTGATCGATTTTTATTGTCTGTAGTAACTTCAACAATTAAGCCAACGCCACCAGGACCATAGCCCTCGTACAATAATTCTTCGATAATTACACCACCGAGTTCACCTGCTCCTTTTTTGATCGCACGATCAATATTATCAGAAGGCATGTTAGCCTGCTTGGCTTTTAAAATAAGCGTTCGAAGTCTGGGGTTGAACTCAGGATCCTTGCCCCCATCCCTTGTGGCGAGTGAAATCTCCTTGCTAATTACACTAAAGATTTTTCCGCGCTTTGCATCGACGGCAGCTTTATGACGCTTGGTCGTTGCCCATTTACTATGACCTGACATAAATTTGATTATCGCATGAAAATACCCTAAGGAAAGTCAAGATTCCTTATCAATGCACTTCTTTATAAACTCATAAGCTTCAGTTAACTTATCCCTTTTGCCTTCGGCTACTATTCTTTTCTGCTCTGACATACTGGACAGCCGCTTTGCTGAGTAGTTATTCATCCTCTCGTTGTATCTATTTTCCAGCAACACCGGATCTATTCGCCCACTCGCCTTAAGCCCAAGTAAATTACGAAATTTTTTTTCCTCCTCTTCCACATCGTTTTCAATTTCAAGTATCTCTTCTTTTCTGCCACTCTTATGCCTGATAAAGCCTTTCTCCTTTGTGTGTTTTTCGTCTTCCGCTAACTTTTCAGGCACTTGCACATTTTTGGTCAAAAGTGTCTGCAAAATGGTCATTAGGTTTTGAACCGTCCAATACAAAACGAGTGCGGAAGAGAAAAAATATAAAAAAATCAAAAACATAAATGGCATAAATCGCATCATTTTTGCATTTATGCGCTGAGCCTCGCTCATTTCTGGTCCGAGTTGCATCGGATTTAATCGCATTTGATACCACTGTGTGATCACCATAAAAATTGGCAGAATATTTATGGAAAAGCCGTAAAGCATTGCCACACTATCTTGCTCGGATAAGTCTTTCGCCCACAAAAATCCTTGACCATAGAGCTCGGCTGCCGATCGAAGCATCCAAAACATACCTAGGAAAATTGGAATTTGGATGAGAATAGGCCAACAACCAGCAAAAGGATTTACTTTGTGCTCTTTGTAAAACTTCATCATCTCTTGATTAAGTTTTTGAGGACTGCCTTTGTGCTTTTCCCTTAATTTGGAAAGTGGCCCCTGTAATGCCTGCATTTTCTTTTGCGAGCGGGTTGCTTGAGCGGTTAGTGGCCAAAGAATTAGCTTAACCAAAATGGTTAAAACAATAATCCCAAGCCCATAACTCCCAAATAAAGAACTCAGTTTATTTAGGCTCCAACTCAGGGGCTCAGAAATCCACCAGAAAATTCCAAACTGCATTACTTTATTTTGCTCATGAGCAAGTTTGGAAAGTTCTAAGTAATCCTTGGGTCCGGAATAAACTTGAAACGAAAATTCTTTGCTTTGACCGGGTTTGAGAATTCCCAAAGGAAAAGATACTGCACCATTAATTCCAAGAACTTCCTGCCCACTATCATTTGTCTTGGATTGAACGGACTCTCCCCAAACCCTGAAATCATTGAGGTTTGACTCCGGACGAATTAAATTAACAAAAAATTGGTTATTCAAACACGCCCACTTAGCCTGAGACAATCTCCTGGGTTCAATTTTCCCAGTCGGTCCCATTTCATTAAGTTGGAAAAATTCTTCTTTCTCACCATCGATTCTCCCACTGCATGTTGCACATGAACAACCCTCGGGTAACGGTGCACCTTCATTGAAATAACCAACACTTAGATAAGTGGATGCTTGGTCAAATGGATTGTACATTCTGGGAATCTGAAAACTCGACCCCAAATAGAGCCTAATCCGCTCAATCGCCATAGGAGTTTTTCGAAGGCTTTTAAAGATGGTCCTGTGGTTGAGACCATAGCCATCTGTATCTGTCCGTTCATAAATCCGATCAATTTGTAGATTGCCTGCAGATTCCCATCGATACACAACTTTGTTGGGGGAATTCTCCAGCAGACGAAATTCCCTTGGATTAGGCAATTGCTCTCCAAGCAAGGCTCCAGAGTCATCCTCGAATGCGATGCCAAGAAGAGGTTCATCCGGGAACTCCATTTCATAGGCTTTGCTCAATCTTTGAGATTGGTGAAGCCGTATAGATCTAATTGCACCAGTATGGTTGGAGAAAGA
>JAYQBI010000059.1:0-7705 GCA_038137235.1 Opitutales bacterium
TGCCCAGTCCAAAAATTACCAGATAACTAAGGCAGGTAATCATCATGTAAGGCTCGAGCCAGTTCATTCCATAGGCTGCATTGAGGAAGAGGTCTGAAACAAACACCGCACACAATGGGGCAGTCCATGACCAGATTCCACGAAGATATGAACCGGCAATTAGAAAGATTGCCAGAGTGGGGGAGAAATTGAAAAACTCCGAATGGTCGAGCGGAAGATATCGGGAAAATCCAACGATTACTAAAAGGCCAAAAAGAAAAAGAGGTGATTTTGGACTGATCGAATTGTCAGCGGAAATACTTGAATGTGAATTACTCATAATTTTAATATAAACAATAGACCAAGAACCAAAAAGGTTCAATCTTTGCCTGCTTGTGCATCAGCAATTTTGGGTAATCTTTCGATTAAGCGGTCAATCAGTACGGCTTGCTCAGGTCTAAGTTTTTGCTTGGCATCATTTGCAGGCAAAAGTAAAGCCTGGTCAATTTCTGGAAAGGTCCACATCTTTCCTGAGTCTTTAGGATATTCCATGGTTATTTCATTGCAGACTGGAATTTTACCATCCTCCCAGTCTCCGGCGAATGCCCAGGCGAATACTTCCTTTCCATTTTTTTGGATAATGGATCCTAGATCGAGGTAGGGGCCTTGTGGTTTTTCTCCGGTCTCTTCCTCAAATTCTCTCACGGCAGCAAGGAAAATATCCTCCCCCGGATCGGGTTCCCCCTTTGGGATACTCCACCAGCCATCGTCCTTGTTTTTGAAAAATGGCCCGCCTGGGTGAGCGACCAAGCACCTGATTTCGTTAAGGGTTTGATCAATACGATAAAGAATTAAACCACCACTTATTTTTTTCATTACATCATTTTAAGGTCTGAGGACATATAAATTAAATCATGCTTTTTTCCGTCGACTAATCGGGCCCTTTCCTGAACCAAATCTACTTTAAAGCCAAGGGAGTGATAGCAAGCCAAGGCGGGTTTATTAGATCCGAGAACATTTAATTTCATGATCTCACACTTAAATCTTTGATAGGCAATGTTCATCATCAGTTTGCAAAATTGGCGGCCTAATCCATGGCTTCGCATACTGGGATGAACGATTACCCGGCATAAGTTACAGTTAGCCGAACCTTGCAGCAGCAAGTCTCCATACGCCATCATATTTCCAACATCATTGCTTAAACAAAATGGATGAAGTTTTTCGCGTTGAAGATGTTTTACAAAGATAGAATGCGAGAACTCCTGACGAAAAGTTTCACCAGACCACATGTATAAATCAGAGGCTGTTTTAATCCACGAGAACAAGTCAGGAATCCATTTTTTCTCAAAAGGAACCAACTTTGAAGATTTTAGGTCAAGAAGATCGTTCATTTTGAGGATATTGAATTGTATTTATCTGTCAGGTTGTAATTTGATTCTTCATTTTGCAAGGGAAAGGAATTATTGAAGAAGTGCTTGAAAAATTCAACGATTCAACCCATCTATGATTAATCTATGAGCAATCGAACAAAACTTTGGCTGGGTGCCTTCATCCTTTTGACTTCTGGAATATTTATGGGTTCATTTTTGCAAAAGGCAGAAACGAAACTCAATGTCATCAAGGCAGGTCTCGATGACAAGGGAAACCTGGTTTGTGTAAATAAATCTCAGGTTTTTCTTTTCAAAAAACTAAATGGAGAAAACAAAATTGTCTTTCATTACCATGATGCCCTGAGCAAGGAGGCAATGGTGACCAAGTCATTTCCTGATGCGAAGACACTTGATACCTACTGGGATCAATTGCTGAGGAACTGGTAGTTAGGATTTCTGCTTACCTGAAATTTCAAGACCAAAGATTGCGATACTCAAAATTGGGGTCGTAGGTAGCTGCCTGCTTTTGCAGGTTAAACATTCGGTTCGGTCTGGGGTCGCTTCCGTAACCGGATAAATAAAGCCAGTTTCCGTAATTATTGCAGGGGTCGTAATCGATCAGCATTTCCTCGAACCACTGGGCTCCAAGTCGCCACGCTACACCCAGCTCATTAATCAAATAAGAGGCCGTGTTTTGCCTGCCCCGGTTGCTCATCCATCCCGTTAGTCTAAGTTCGTTCATATTTGCATTAACGAATGCATCGTTGGTTTTTCCCTGTTTCCAAGTCAGTAGAATGTCCAACTGGTTTGGATTATTCTCCCGGGCAGGCCTTTCAGGGTGAATTCCCTTGGCCTGGAAAATTTTGCTGCCGTGATATCGTGAAAGATAGTAAAAAAAATCCCTCCACAGGAGTTCGAAGATCAGCCAGTATGTGCTTTGATTGGATCCTCTCTCGCTTTCGTATTTCCTAATTTTTTCATAGACCTGCCGAGGCGAAATACAGCCCTGGGCAAGCCATGGTGATAAACGGGAAGAAAATTCATGACCAATTAATCCATTGCGTGTTTCCTTGTAGTTTCCCAAATGCCCTCCCTTAAACATCCAATGAGAAATCCTTTGTTGTGCCGCATTTTCACCGCCCTCGAAGGTAAATGGCGAGCGTTTTTCTCTCTCCGGTGCTTGCATGGAAAATTGAGCAAGAGGAGGAATGGGGTCTGATTGTTTTATGCTGCAATGAAATTGAATGGGAGGGGGAATGCATGGCCTGGGAGAGAAATTCTTTTCGACCTGCTTGCGAAACTTGGTGAAGGTTTCCGGAAAGCCCTCATCACTAAATGATACATCTTCTGGGTGAACGAGAGTCGAGCCTTCCTCAAGTTCCAGGTCGACCAAATTTGAAAGCTCCTTCTCCTCCCATATCTCATCAGCGGCACTATGAGCTTCCATGTAACAATGCGTGGCTCCCAGCCTTTCCATTAGACGAGGCAGTGCCTCAACGGGGGCATCATGCTTGATCAGCAAAAAACCACCCCTTTTTTCGATTTCTTGCCTGAGTGCATCCAAGCACTCCAGGATAAAGTTTGCACGATGAGTGCTTATTCGTTTTGGGTAGCCTGAATTCCAGATTTTAGGATCCAAAAAGTATACGAGATCCAGCACATCATTTTCTTGTAACGCCTTGGTCAGTGCTGGTTGATCATGCAGGCGAAGATTATTCCGAAAGCAGAAAATACCATGCCTCATGTGCAATATTTATATAGGATTCTTAGAGGTAGAGGGGTTTGACGCAAAAAACTATCATGGGATAGACTATGCATTGCGGGTTGATTTTTCAATTAGAGTGGAAGGTACAGCTATTTTTTAATGATCCAAATATTACGAAATTGTAATTGATTTGTATACCCTATCATTGGGGTAACTCGCCCAGTATCTGGATCTGTGGATTAGAATGCCTGGTAAAGCTATCCGGTTAATCATACGAAAATTAAATAATTGGTATGTTAACGCCTGCAATTTACAAATACTCCTACAAAACATGATTTACTACCTCATGATTTAAAGAACTTCTTGGATAAGGTTGCCTAATTTAAGAATGATTTGAAAATGGAATAGTGCTGTTTCTTGGAATAGATTTAGGGACGGGTGGTGTGCGTTGTATACTCGTTAATGAGGAAGGAAGGATTGTTGCTGAGGTTTCACATGGATTGCAGCGATTAAATCTTTCCAATAAGCAGGGTGAATCGGAACAGGATGCGGCGGAATGGATAAGCGTACTTGAGTCTGCCCTCGATGAATTGTTTTCCGTGCCTCAAAACAGAACCATTTCGGCCGTTGCCGTAGATTCGACATCAGGAACCGTTTTGCCGGTAGACAAAGTAGGTGATCCAATAGGGTCTGCGCTTATGCATAATGATGTGCGGGCAGTCGAGGAATCTGAATTATGCCGAAACATCTTCGGTGGTGATTGTTCGCCCACTTTTTCCCTGCCCAAAATTCTTTGGATGAAAAAGTACCTCTCCATGCCTGAGGATACTTTATTTCTTCATGCCACAGACTTTTTGAATTCCTGGCTGGCTGGCGCTACCGATGTGCCAACTGATTTTACCAATGCCATGAAAACGGGCGTTGATCTGGAGACTGGGGATTGGTCAGACAGTTTACCGAGCCTAAATCTTCCCAGGGTTGTTTCACCGGGTGAGGTCATTGGAGAACTTTCCCACGCCCTTCGATCGCGATGGGGGTTGGCTGGTTCGTGTATGCTTGTAAGTGGTGCAACCGATTCAAATGCTGCCTTCTATGCTTCCGGGGCTGGCAAAACCGGTGATTGGTCGACAACGATAGGAACGACCCTGGCTGTCAAGGGTCTTTCCCCAAAGCGATTAAATGATCCATTGGGTAGAATTTATTGCCATAGGCACCCGGATGGTCACTGGTTGCCTGGTGGTGCATCGAATGGTGGCGGGGAAATTCTAAGAACTCATTTTGGTGAAAGGCTAAGTTGTTTGGATGATGAGTTGAAGGTGTGCATCCCTTCCATTGTTCCTCCGATTGTTTATCCATCAGTTCGTCAGGGTGAGAGGTTGCCCATTTCCGACCCAGCCTTTATTCCCTTTGGTCACAAGGATAAGCATAATGATTTAAACTTTTACCTTGGTTGCCTCGAAGGGCTCTCTTTTTTGGAAAAGATGACCTATGACCTGATTGAAGAACTTGGTGGACAACTTGGTTCATCCGTCTTTGCAACCGGTGGAGCTGCGTCAAGTATTGTAGGTTTGCAAATTCGGGCAGATGTTATGCAGCGATCCATCAGCGTTCCGGAGCACCCAAACTCTGCGATGGGGTCAGCAATCCTGGCAGCTGCAGGATTTACATCGCGAAAAGTGGGAGATGTTTCAAAGGATTTGGTAAATATTGTCACAACGATTGAGCCCGCAACAAAGCCTGACCAGTCTAGAACCGAGCGATTTTTAAGTTTTCAGGAAAAGTGTAAAGCTTTCCAAGCCTGAGGCATTAATCATGACTATCGAATTATTGATTTCAGACCTTGATGGTACCATTTTGGAAACAGAGGACTATCACCGGCTTGCCTATAATGCTCTTTTTCATGAGCTGAGACTAGAAAAGTCCTGGAGCAAGCAAGATTATATGGACCGCCTGCAAACTATGGGTGGGAGTAAGCTTGAGGAGGTTTTTTCATGGCTGAACCTGCCTGACGAAAAATTTCAGGAAACCAAGAAGAAACTATACCGAAGAAAAACTGAGCTTTATGTGGAATTAATAACCAATGATTTACTCACTGGCGTGCTTCAACTTCGCGAGGGAATTGAGCGTTTTTTTCAAGAGGTAAGATGTGCCGGCATTCCAATTGCAATTGGAACAGCTTGCGTGGGTTGGGCTGCCGAGAGGGTGGTGGAGGCAGCCCTGGGTAAAACTTTCCTAAGTTCACTTGCCTGTTTATGCGGAGGGGAATCCACCAAAAGGCATAAACCAGCCCCGGACATTTACCTTTTAGTTGCTGAAAAATCTGGCGTCCGACCTGATGAGTGTGTTGTGCTTGAGGATACCCGGCATGGAATGATGGCCGCAAAAAGTGCTGGGATGAAGTGTATAGTAAGTCCCAGCGAGTTCGCTAAGAAGCACGATTTATCCGAGGCTGATTTAGTCGTTAAAGACTGGAATGGTCCGCCCAGAATTTCTGTTCAGTTGATCAAGGGTCTGATAGGTTGAACTGAAGCGAATTTTTGAAAATTAGCCTGAATGTTTTATTTCAACTGCTGCATCTGTCTTTTTAATTTCCATACTCTAGGATGTTCTTTTCCCAGCCAGGCAGAAAAGATTGGTAGTGCTTTTGAGAAATGAAAATGGGCATTTCCTCTCTCATCTTGCATCGCATACATCGCCCCAATGGTATGATGAGTTTCCGCTACCTCCATGCTTTCCGGTCCATGTGCAGATGATAGCTCGGGGATTGAATTTTTCATGCGCTCAATGGCGTTGGTGTAATCCTGCTTACCCATCCTTTTGGACTTGGATGAGTTGGCGGATTGTAATTCAGGCTGATTGGTTGAGTTGGAGGTTGGCAAGTGTGGTGAGGGAGGAGGTGGCTGATCCAAGCCCTGAGAATCATTATCAGTTGAGCGAAACCAGTCCTTACTTTTTTTCAGCGTTTTGGCAAGATAGGGTAAGGTAGTACCTTTGTTTACAGTAACCCCGCTACCCATGCATCCTGAAAAAAATAAGGAAGTCAATAAAAGCAGGCATAGGGAACGGGACACAATTGATAAATTAGGATAAATTTTTAATCTTCGTCAACCCCTCCTTGTTCAGGGATTGCGAACTGTGGAGAATACATCAATGTTGGCACATTAATATGTCCCAAAAAGTCATTAATTTTCACGATTTTAAAAAGCTGATCATATCGTGGAGGAAATTGTGCAAACAAAAGGGGTTGATGATGCGATCAGTTGCACAATTGGACGGACTCCCAGTGATGGAGGTGACTTCGCCCTCCTTGCAAAATAAAACCGGCATTTATATTTCAGCAGGCATTCATGGGGACGAGCCTGCAGGAGTAACCGGTTTACTCGACTGGGCAATGAACAAGAAATTAGCATCTATTCCCTTAGTTCTTTATCCATGCCTTAACCCCTGGGGATTGATTAACAATTCAAGATTTGATTCTCTGGGAAATGATCTCAACCGAATCTGGGATAATGATGATCACCCCTTGGTTCAGGCGGTAAGTAGAAAAATTCAATCTATTGAACTTTGTTTGTCCTTAAATTTGCATGAGGATTATGATGGACAGGGAATTTATTTATACGAACCTGGTAGGGGAGGTAGATCTGATTCCTTTGCTGGAAAAATTCTCAGTTCAGCGGAATCGATAATTCGAAGAGACTGCAGAAAAACTATCGAAGGTCGAAAGGTAAGGGATGGTATTATCCGCCCACGCGTACACAATTTACCAAAAGAAGGAAAACCCGAAGCTGTATACCTCTACGAAAACAAAGGAGGACGAAACTTTACTCTGGAGACTCCATCCGAATTTGCCTTTCATGACCGGCGAACGGCACACAAATTAATGATTGAATGTGCGGTTAATGAATCTGGTTATTGAGCCAAGCTGGAGATGTCTCACCCGCATCAATGAAAATAACCCAAGGATAATTCAAGCGAGTTTAAGTGCCTGCCCGAAAAGGCTGAGAATTCGGGAGTGAAATACCAGTTGTAATGGAAACCAAGCAGGAAATGCTCGAAGGGTCTAAGTTCCACGCCAGTTGAAAACTGATAGGTTAGCCCCAATCCGCTCTCGGATTCTTTTGCGCCATTAAGGTCAATATCGAGTTCCTGATTAGTGGCACCTACTCCTCCTCCCACTTTCCATTTTACATAATCCGAAAAAGAAAAATTTAAACCAGCGGACACGAGGGTGGAAAAGCCAGAAAGGTGACCATCTGCAGGTAAAGAGGTAGAAGTATCTTCAAGAGTAGTGGTAGAACCATTTTCAATGATGTTGTTAAAGTAGAATGTTTTGTGCTCAAGGTACAAACTTTCCCAACTATGCCCGAGCCGAAACCCACCAAGAAATCCATTTTTCTGTTCAATTGTTATGGGGATGTTGCTGGGAGTCCATTCCAAGTCAGAAGAGAAACTCAGCCCAAAGATTGGCAGGAAATACATGCCAGTGGAATTTTCACTCCAATCAGGGACGTTACTGCCTGCAGCATTGTTTTCATCGGTAATAGAAAGATCTGAACTGCTTTCTGGTTTCGCAGATTCGTAAGTGAAATTAGAGCTGGCGAGGGTTTTCTCGGGGAGTTTATTTTTAGTGATTGCCGTATCTTTTTTTTCA
>JAYQBI010000060.1:0-420 GCA_038137235.1 Opitutales bacterium
ACCTTTCGTTTGGAAACTTGGTTGATCGCTTGCCCTAGTCTGGGCAAAGTCTGCTTATAGTATGCCTCAATGTCCATGCTTACCTCCCAAAGAGTGGTTAATTCAATTTGCTGGTCTTCTAAAATCTTGATCGAGTCTGGCCCAAAACTTCCGCGTACTAACTTCCCGCTCGCATCACGGTGGACAAGATCACATTTGATTAACTTGGATGGGTCCAAGTCCTCATTAAGTGCCTTGGCGAGCAATTGTTTACCACTTTCAGCCTTTTCCATTTTGCTTAGTGCCTGAGCGAAAAGACTGTTGCCGTCTATCTCCACAACTTTGATGTTTATATCCTTTAGGCGCTTCACAACTTTTGAACGAATCACTTCGGCTTGCAGCGTGATTTCAAAATAACCCATAATGGGATCTTTTACGGGT
>JAYQBI010000060.1:435-4540 GCA_038137235.1 Opitutales bacterium
GCATTGCTGCGTGCTGTTTCAATTGATTCACCTTCTCCAGTTACAGTTACAGAAATCGTTTCCTGCGAAAAAAGAAAGAATGGAAATAGTGAAATAAGGAGAAGGAAAGATTTACTAACCATAAGCTAATTTATCGAGAGCAATGACATTGATGTAAAAGCTATTCAATATAAAATGATAGTATTTGTCAGTATTCACCCGATAAGCAATGCCCCGATATTTAAAAAAAAGCTTCCAAACATTCAACCGTTGACTGCGATTTCCGACATGGATCGTCAGATTCTGGTCACTGTAGTCAATCGATAGAAGAGGCCTAGCGTGGAGCTAAAAAAGGTGGTTTTGAAGATTGTAGAGAAGGGGGTAGTTAGGCCCGAATTATTTCGATTTAAAAGCCCCGACCTTCTCTTCTAGTCCTTACTTATTCAGTCTGCGAAGAGAAAATGACATGCAAAGAGTGCCAGAGTAGTGAAGATCGACTTGTTCATATTATGGGTTGGCTTCTTGACAATGCGGCACTCGGTGTTCATTCATCTCCAAGTCTCTTATCGATGACAAAAGCATTTTCTCTTTTTGGCTGGAGGTGAGCATGTCCGTTTCCTTGAAATTTGGCTTTTCGGTAAACCAGATGGTTTTGGGGAAAGCTTCTTCATTTTGGTTGGCCAGGTACAAGGTATCCCCCTTGATTTCCAATAGATTGTAGATCCAAAAGCTATGGGGTTTACCATCCGTGCATTCATTCTCGTACCCATAGGATTTCATAATGAAGTGCGGCTTGTTCTTGATGAGCAGGAAGTGACCATCGGGCCCACCTCCAAAGGTTTCAATGGTGGTGGCCTCGTATCCGTTCTCATTGGAGAGCAGAAAAGTGACCTGATTTAAGTCGGCATTAAGTCCATTTCCTCCACAGTAAAATTGCAGGGCGAAATCGATCTGCTCATCCCCGTTTATGTATCCGCAATAGTACATATTACCGAAGAATGGATTGAAGGAACTGCATAACCTAGGCCACATTTTCTGAATGTTATCAACTGAAATCTCCGCCACAAATCCCTCATTGTTTCTGGAAAGAAAAAGGTTCGTTTTTCTGTCACTAGCAAGTGCATGGGCTACTATGAGAACCTCTGTGTCTGGTTCCTTTTGAATGTCTAACCACCTTACTGGGTTTAATTCAATTAATGGATAATTGGAGGCTTCCCCCCAGGGCCACTGATTTTGCTGTGCGTTGACAATAAATTGGAATCCAAGCCCCCAAAGTAGCCAGACGAATAAGGTAGTTTTCCACATCACTAGTTAAGTTAGTACTGATTCCCGTAATCAGTACTCAATTAGTAAGATTGCTGAATTAAGGATTTGTTCAAAGCTTTATTGTAAAGCCATATTTCTGTAATCAGCAGCTTTTGTTTAGGTTGAGATTATCTCTAGTGTAAGAGTTAGTTTTTCAGAAGTGCTGTGTCCAAAATTTCCTTGGACTTAGTAGTGAGTTTTGAAATGCCGTAGAAGGACAAAATCTTTTTGTATACCTCATTATCCTTTCTGAAATTTTCTCCAAACATTTGATTTGCAAGGAGTCTAATTTCGCTAGGCGGAATATCTTCTAATTCCCTTGGACCCTTAGCACGAATAACAGCTTCTGGTGATTCTGATGACCGTACAACAAATCCAAGAAAACCTTCCTTGTCTAACTCTTGATTTTTCTCAACTAGACCACTACTCAGTATCCACTCAAGGTTTTTGTTTAGAAGTTTTCTTATCTGCCTGCCGAGTTTTTGAATGCCTGCAGATTGCAGATAAGTCTTGTAGGCAACCTCTACAAACATTGGTCCTTCCTGTTCGATTATATCAACTAAGCGCTCTCTGACCTCGCTTTCGTTACAGAAATGAGGGTCAGTACACTTGGGCCCAGAATAATGAATGTAAGGGCTGGCATCAATTTTCCTAGGTTGAGATGTTTGAGGTGGTTGATCATCTGAATCCAAATTTGAGGACTCGATGATTTCATCTTCAATATTGTTTTCGTTTTCGGTCTCTAAAGGTTCCTCTTCCTCTTCTTGTTCTGCCTTATCTTGAGTCTGTGCAATTCGGTAATCTTCCAAGAATTCGTTTAGCTGACGATCTATTTCGTTTATGATTCTTACAGGATCTATGAAATAATCAGTCGACCAGATTCGAAGAAGCTTCCATCCGAGCCCTTCAAGAATAACTTGTCGAACTCGATCTCTATCCCTTGCGGTAGGAGATGAATGATAGCTTGCTCCATCGCATTCAATTCCCGCAAGAAAAACTCCTGGTGCGTCAGGGTTCACAACTCCCAAATCGATTCTGAACTTGGAAACACCCACCTGTGTTCTTACCTTCCAGCCTTTTTTTCTAAGTTTATTTGCTACCGACCTTTCGAAGTCACTATCAAAGGTATCTCTTCCAGGGTTGTATCGAGCTTCTTCAACAATCGCTGCAGGTCCTCTGCGAGCATAATCTATATATGCTTTTAGATCCTTAATTGCGGTCGAACTTGTTCTACTAAGATCGATCATCGAGGGATCAAAACTAGTAAATACAAGCATTTCACGAGCAGCTCGAGTAATAGCCACATTGAGCCGCCTCTCACCTCCGTCTTTATTTAGAGGGCCAAAATTCATGGACATCGTATTGGCTCCCTGTTCTGTCGGACCATAACCTATACTTAAGATAATGACATCACGTTGGTCTCCCTGAACCGTTTCCAGATTTTTTATAAAGATGGGTTCTTTGGTTCTGTGGTCATCAAAAAAGCGGTCTAAAAATGGATTTTTCCTTCGTTCGTCATCCAGCAAGTTTTCGATGAGTTGCATCTGCTCACCATTCAATGCAACAATTCCAATACTGAGCTTTGATAGTTCTTCGTCTTTAAGCCTTCTTACCACTTCCTTGACCACTGCTTGTGCTTCGATTGGATTATTCCTTTCCTTACCTTTGCTGTAGACTCCATTTACACGATGCAATGAGACGGCGGAGTCTTTTGTAGATGAAGAGGGATAAGTAAGCAGGCTGTTATTGTAATATCGTGAATTTGAAAAAAGAATAAGACTCTCGTGTTTGCTTCGATAATGCCCTGTCAGTCGGTGATGTGGCATACTAGCCGCCATAGATTGATCCAAAATACTTTCCAAATCTTCATCGGACTGTTGGTTTTGGTAAGTCTTGTTGAAGAAGTTAGTTGGTGGCATTTGTTTAGGATCGCCAACCACAATAACATTCCTACCCCTGGCAACTGCACCAACTGAGTCCCAAACTGTTATTTGAGAGGCTTCGTCGAAAACAACTAAATCAAATGCTTTGTAGTCTGCAGGTAGGAACTGAGCTACTGAAAGTGGGCTCATCATGAAGCATGGGGTAAGACTTAATAGATTTTCACCCATTTCCTCAATGAGCTGTCTTACTGGAATGTGTCTAGTCTTTTTCTGAATCTCTCTCGAAAGAACACCAAATTCATGAGGGGCATTCGGACCTTTGGTTTCGGGTATACTGCTAGCTAAAATGGATGCGATATATTGTCCTGTTGTGTCTGCAACTGCTTTATCCATTTCCCTGAACTCCTGGATTAATTTGTCATGCCGTGCAGAACTAAATTGTCGGAGCGATTCATGACTATCCATCAAAGGCTTGGATAACCAAACGCAAAAGGCCGTAAGGAGGTCTTCTTTAACTGAGTCTGGAGAAATTAACTTTTGTTCAAGTGCACTAACGACTTCTGAAATACCCGCAGAAATTAATTCATTTTTTGATCTTTGCCACTGACACCAAGCTCGAATTCCGGGTGCACATTTTAATAAGTCCTGCATTTTGTTTAACAGGTCACTTAGGCTGGTCTCACTGTCAGATGCGTAGTGGGCTTTTTGAGTGAAATCATCGAGGTTCTCCTTGAATGAAGAAGCCTTTTCTTTAAAAGCATTTAATTTCGATACAATTGTTGAAGATGCAATAAACTCTCTTTTTTCAATCAATTCCTGCCTGATAATTCTCATCATAGATGAAGGATCACTTACCTCTGAGCATGCCAGCATCATTGATTCTCGAATCAATTTTGCATCCTTTTTTCTGGCTAGAATGTGGTCCGAATCACACTCGG
>JAYQBI010000060.1:4550-7645 GCA_038137235.1 Opitutales bacterium
GTATTATCGAGAACATTGTCACCCAAATACGGTTTAGCCTTTTCCTCTAAATCGAGAAGTTGAAGTTGAGCTTGATGGTAGATATTAAGAAGGGATTCAAAATGAATGTACTGCTCCTCTATAATTGAGGACTGAAGCTCTTTTGTTTTTGAAATAACATATTCTAATCCTTGGCGTTCAATTCTTAGAAGATTGGAAATCATAACTTTATATTCCTGTAGAATATCAAAGTTTTTTGGCTTAGTAAGTCCGCAGGACTCCATTTCCTTCTTGATTTTTCGGGATACTAAAAACTTTGTAAGAAAGTTTTTCTCTTTCGATGAAGAGTATTCAGCTATCCATCTATCGACTGGCAGTTTAGCCATTTCAGAGTATATCAGACTACATCCTGTAGCCTGTTTGTTTCTCTGGAAGGAATTTTGCAAAGTACTTAGGGAATCTTGAGATAATGTAGCTGTGGTAAAATCAGAGGCGTTTAAAAGGCCACTCGATAAAATGTCCTTTCTTAGTTTTTCGTATTTTTGAAATACAGTTGCTCCGCTTTTTGCGATGGAGAGAAAGCTTTGCTCCCAACTTGCGTGGGGAAGTCTGAGTATCTGGTTGTTGCTCAACTTAAGTTTTAGTTCCCTTTTTACTGACTTATTATTGTTATTGAGCGATGAGCATCGATCGTTGAGCCCTTGATCCAATGAAATGTCAATTGGAAGATTATTAGCCTTAAGGTAAGCCAAGATCTGATCAATGTAATCATATCTATCTGCTAGCCGGTTTTCATTTTCGAGTTGAGTCATCTGACTTTTCCAATCGCTGATTGGTATTGTCTTTAAGAGACCCTGGACAGGCTTAGTTCCGAATGTGGCTAGTGACTCATCGAGTGCTTTCTTGGCAACTGCAAGATCATCCAAATTAGTAATAAGATTTTCAGCATCTGCAGAAAGGGCAAAGTCAGTCTTCTTTTCAACTGCTAGTAAATATCCCTCAGCAAAATTTGACCAAGTAGTTACACTTCCTAACTTCTTAGAAAAATCTTCGTTTGGTGATAATTGTTCAAACAAGTCATCGAGAGAATTAGATATTGAAGAGGTAGAGCTCAATAGCCTCGAAGCTGAGTCCAATACATCCTGTTGCCAAATGTTTGACCATTCAGGATTTGAAATAAGAGAAAGTGAGTCCAAATCCAATCCAGCTATTTCTTTAAAATCAAGACCGGCGTTTTCAGCTTTCTCTAATAGTTGATCTAGTTCTTCCTTGTTTTTTACAGGTGCTTCTTGAATTCCATTTCGCTGACTCCAGGTCAGTTTGAGGGCAGTGGTTTCTCCATGATAAACCGACCTTGCAATAGCACCATAAGGGGAAATTCCAAAAACTGAATCTTCGTGAAGGCATTCCACATAAGCATTGAGTTTGTTTTTATGCTTCTCCAGTTCGTTTGCCTTATCTTTCCATTCTATGGCAGTATGCATTTCTCTTACCTGCCATGCCTCATCCAGTTGCTTTAAGACTTCTTTTTTGGAGGATTTGCTGGAGTGCAACTCTAAGCACAAATGACCAAGCCCCACCTTATTAAGCCGACGGTATACTTGCTGGAGTGCGACCATCTTTTCAGCAATAAATAATACCTTTTTACCAAGAGCTAGATTATGGGCTATGATGTTACCAATTGTTTCCGTTTTTCCAGTACCTGGAGGGCCTTCGAGAACGAAATCTATATTTCTAGTTGATGCCTCGATTGCTGCAATTTGGGAACTGTCTGCATTCAGAGGAGCAAATAGTTCACTTGCATGTACCTTCGTGTCTATCTCATTAGGCTTGATGAAATCTGACTGAATAGGGTAGGCGACCTGAGGCTTTTCGATTAGATGATCAACTAAAGTTGAAGAGCGTAATTGTTCGAGTCGATCACGCAGGTCCCTCCACATGAGATATTTCGCGAATGAGAAATTGCTAAGAAATAATTCTTCCACGACTTCAAACCCATGTGTTCCTTGAATTTTTTCCCTAACCGTTTGCCAAATGCCTTCAACATCGACTCCGCTATCGTCTTTGGGCAACTGTTTTTCATAGAGCGAAAGATCAATTTCAAATTCCTTCTTCAAAAACTCAATGAGAGTGGGATTAAAAACTGTATCTTCGTCAGGTATTTGAAGGAGTTTCGGTTTCGTCCGGGCACTTTTTCTTTCAAGGCGTACCGGCATTAAAATGATTGGAGCTCTGTAACTTTTATCGGATGTTTCGCTTTCTTTCCAGCGAAGTACACCGAGAGCCAAAAAGAGAGTATTTGAACCACCTTCTTCAAAGTCGGTCTTTGTTTTGCGAAACATTTGAATCAGGTGCCTGTCGAGGTCGGCATCAGAGCAATCGGCAACCAAGTTCTTGTTCTGCATTTGGTTTTGAACAAAGGTTTGGTTTATATTTTGACCTGTCTGATTATTAAAAAGCTTCGCATTGCGCTGACCTGTTGCAAGGGGACCGCTTCTCAAGGAAACTACATTGTATTTTTGGCCATCAGCTAATGCGTCCTCCAACATTCCAATATCTGGGCAAACTATTTTAAGGCCTGAACTGTTGCCTCTTATATTTAGAAGTTTGTTCCTCTTGGAAAGATCCAGTAATCTTCTTTGCCATAATTCAACCCTGCCATCCGGTGTGGTAGGTTCCGCCTCCTTAAAAACATCAACTGGAGGAAGAGCAGGAACTGGTGGGATCGGAATCGATTCTCTTTTGGTAGCTTCTGCTTTTAGTCCGGTACCAGATTTGCTCATTTGCAGGGGCTTGATTTCCCTAGTTCTCGCTTGTTTTAGGTCTAGGACATATATGAAGTTATCTTCATTTTCTTCGGATATTTTTCTCGCTCCTTCCTCAATGGCCTGACCAAAAGTAATTCTTGAATCACTAGTAATAAATGTGGTTTCAAAAATGATGACATCCTTCATGGCGACCCGATTTCTCAAATCAACTGGGTCATTACTTGTTAGTCCTGTTAATGTTTTATCAATTAACCAATAGCCAACCATTGCATGTCCCTCAGTGAATACTAGAACAACATTTAGACCAGCTTGCTCAAGGCATCCGGCAAACAAAAGAGCACTATCAAG
>JAYQBI010000061.1:0-7543 GCA_038137235.1 Opitutales bacterium
GTTTACAAGATAATTTACTAAACTTATATATACTTATTAACAATTCAATTGGTCGATTCATAACCCTGCTCCAAAAGATGAATCAAAAGTGCAGATAAGAACAAGATATTCGGGGAAAACTCTTCACAAGGTGGTTACGATGATTTAGGGTATTTCCTCCATGTCCGAAGAAATCATACCCCTGATCGAAAAGATTGCCCAAAATGCAAGGGATGCGTCCCGAATTGTAAGTGCATCGACCACCAAGCAAAAGAACGATGCCCTCAAAGCGATCGCCAATGAACTGGAATCAAACCGCAAGATCCTGATCGAAGAAAATGAGAAGGATTTGCGGGCCGCAAAAGAAGACGGATTGTCAGAGGCAATGATTGACCGTTTACGCCTGACCCATGAAAGAATAGACGCAATGGCTCAGGGTCTGAGGCAACTGGTTGACCTGCCTGACCCAGTGGGGCAGGTAATCGAAGAAAAAAAACGCCCGAACGGTCTGAAAATCAACAAAGTTCGCACCCCCATCGGCGTGATTGGAATTATTTATGAATCCAGGCCAAATGTTACGATCGATTGTGCCGGATTGTGCCTCAAATCTGGAAATGCTGCAATCCTGCGCGGAGGAAAGGAAGCCCTCCATTCCAACCGTGCCTTAGCGAACATTATAGCTTCTGCCCTCAAAGGCACCGAATTGCCCGAAAATTCCGTTCAATTGATCCCCACCACTGACCGGGCAGCCCTCAATCATCTGCTCACTCTGGACGAATACATTCATTGCATCATCCCCCGTGGCGGAGAAGGATTGATCAGGTTTGTGGCCGAGAATAGCAGGATTCCAGTAATCAAGCACTACAAGGGGGTGTGCAATCTTTACCTCGACGAGAACTGTGACCCGAAAATGGCTCGTGAAATCGCGGTATCTGCAAAGTGTGGAAGGCCCGGTGTTTGCAATGCGATCGAAAACCTGATCGTTCACAAGTCCTTGCTTACTTCCCTGCTTCCCGAAATTGCAGCAGAATTAGTTGAAAATGGATGCACTCTTTTTGCTGATGAGGAGGCAAGCAACGCATTGGGTGATACCTCAAATAAGCCCGCAACGGATGCAGAATTTGCCGAGGAATTTCTCGATCTACGCTTAGCCATAAAGACGGTGAACTCAGTGGACGAAGCGATCTCATTTATCAACCAGTTTGGGAGCGGACACAGTGAATCCATCCTCACGCCATCTTCAGAAAATGCCCGGAAATTTCAAAGGGAAGTGGATGCTTCCTCAGTCTACTGGAATGCAAGCACCCGGTTTACCGATGGGTTTGAATTTGGACTGGGAGCAGAGATTGGAATTTCCACCGACCGGTTGCACGCCCGTGGTCCCATGGGACTGGAGGAATTGTGCACCTATAAATTCATGATTGAGGGTGATGGGCAGTGGAAGTAATTCCTTTGCCACCTAAATTTACAGCTAATTCTCCCAGATGAATGATCTCTTTATAACCGGTGGGACCGTGGTGTCGGATGGGAAGCAGCAGGTTTTGGATATCCTCATTAAAAATGGAAGGATTGAAAAAATTGCCCCGTCGTTGAGTGCTCCAAAAAATGCCGAGGTAATTCAAGCAGAAGGAAAATGGATCCTGCCCGGACTGATTGATGATCAGGTACATTTCCGTGAACCCGGGCTTACTCACAAGGCCACGATCGCTACGGAATCCCGGGCTGCGGTGGCGGGTGGGGTGACCACATTTTTTGAGATGCCCAATGTCTCCCCACCTACCCTCGACATGGAGAGGCTGGAGGAAAAGAGGGAAATTGGGGCAAGGGATTCGGTCGCGAATTATGCATTCTTCCTCGGGGCAAGTAATGAAAATTTGGAGGCGGTAAAATCCGCTGACCCAACACGAATTGCCGGAATCAAAATCTTTATGGGCTCATCCACCGGAAATATGCTGGTGGATGAGGAAGCGGTGCTGGAAAATATCTTTCGCCACGCCCCGACCACCATTGCCACTCATTGTGAGGACACTCCAACCATTCTTGCAAATGAAGAGGCGGCGAAAAAGAAATACAATAACGATGCCCCTTTCTGGGAACACCCAAACATACGATCGAGGGAAGCATGCCTAAAATCTTCCACCCTCGCCACTGAACTGGCAAAGCGGGAATCATGCCCCTCATACGCTTGAGGAAAAACGGGAACCATACTTCCGCGCGCCTTCCGGTCTTCCCCTCGTACAGCACACCCTGCTCCTGATGCTTGAAATGGTTAAACAGGGATGCTTTTCCCTGGAGACAGTAGTGGAACGGGCATGCCATGCCCCCGCCCGGATCTTTGATGTGGTTGACCGGGGACATATCAGGGAGGGATACTGGGCGGACCTTGTACTTGTGGACCCGCTTTCCCGCACGGTGGTAAGGGATACGGAACTTTTCAGCAAATGCGGATGGTCGCCCTTTGATAACGAGAGGTTTTCCCACCGGATTGACCAAACCATCGTTTCAGGAAAAACAGCATACCTGAATGGAAAAATCAGGGAGAATTGCCGGGGAGAAGCGGTTGAATTTGCCTCCGACCGCCGCTAAAAATTTAATTCAGGGAAGCCAGGGATACTTGTCAAAATCAGGCTTTCGTTTTTCCAGAAAAGCTTTTTTGCCTTCCGTTCCCTCCTCGGACAAATAGTAAAGCAAAGTTGCATTGCCTGCGAGCTCCTGCAAGCCGGACTGACCGTCACAATCTGCATTGAATGCAGATTTCAGGCAACGAATGGCAAGCGGACTTTTCTCCAAAATTTCAGATGCCCATTGCACTCCCTCTTTTTCCAATTCATCAACCGGTACGACTTTATTGACCAGTCCCATATCCAGGGCTTCCTCTGCCCCGTACTGCCGGCAAAGAAACCAGATCTCCCTGGCTTTTTTCTGACCCACAATGCGGGCAAGGTAGGATGAGCCAAAGCCACCGTCAAAACTTCCCACCTTGGGCCCGGTCTGTCCAAAGATGGCATTGTCCGCGGCAATGGTAAGATCACAAACGACATGCAAGACATGCCCTCCCCCGATCGCGTAGCCAGCAACCAGGGCAATAACAACTTTGGGCATCGACCGGATAAGTTTTTGTAAATCGAGCACATTGAGCCTCGGAACCCCCTCATCATCCACATACCCGGCTTCCCCTCTTACACTTTGATCACCCCCTGAGCAAAAGGCATATTTTCCATCGGTATGGGGACCGGCACCAGTCAGTAAAACCACCCCAACCTTTGGATCTTCCCGGGCATCAAGAAATGCCTGGTACATTTCATTAACCGTTTTCGGGCGGAATGCATTTCGCTTGTGCGGACGGTTAATGGTAACCTTGGCGACCCCACCTGATTTGTGATAAAGAATATCTTCAAATTCACCGGCAGATTCCCAGTTCATTCCGACTCCTCCTTCTTTGTAGGATTTGAATCCTGAGGGTCCACTTTACGGCCCTGCATTCCCCACTTTTCGCGGAGGTAAAGGCGTTCCTCCTTCCAGTCAGCAAAGGGCTTTCCACGCAGGGAGAGCAGATCGTCAAGGTTTTGCCCTTCGAACTGGTCAGGCACGGTTGGCTTCACGGGTTCAGTCTGGTTATCTTCCATAATTCTTCCGATCGTTGATATAGAAAACGGTCATGCAAACGGTTTGGCCCACCCTGCCAGAACTCGATGGAGTGTGGATCCAGGTAGTATCCTCCCCAGTGCGGGGGGCGGGGAGGATGCTCCCCGTACATTTCCTGCGCTTTCAAAAAGGACTTTTCCAGGGTTTCCCGGTTATCAAGCGGTTTACTCTGCTCCGATGCCCATGCACCAATCCGGCTAAGCAGGGGGCGTGACTGGAAATATTCCTCCGCCAGTGAGTCCTCCACCTTCGATACCTCTCCAAGCACCGCAACTTGCCGCTGCATCGAAAACCAGGGGAAATGCATACATACCTTTGGATTACTCAAAAGGTGACCAGCTTTACGGCTGTTATAATTAGAATAGAAAACAAATTTACCATTTTCCAACCCCTTCAGCAGCACAGCCCGTGCAGTGGGAGCACCGGATTGATCAACGGTGGCAAGGCTGCATGCATTGGGATCATAAACGCCAGCATCAACCGCCTCCTGCATCCAATGCTCGAACTGAACAAATGGATCGGGTGACAAATGGGAACGGCGAAGAGGCTCGCGGTCATAGCTCTCCCTGAGGTCCTGAAGGCTTTGATTAAAATCATTCATCTAAAAGTAAATTCTAGCCAATTTTGGTAATCCGGCAAAACCCTTTCTCATAATTCCTTGGACACTTCCGTACGGGCAACATTGGCAGCCAACCCCGGTGAACGCTCACGCATCTTCTGCCTCCAGTTCATATTCCACCTGATTAAACGGCGGGCAATTCGCCCGCGTATGGATTTGCGGATCCAGTGAAGTTCATGAACCGGTTCGGAAAAGTTTGCATAACGCTCCTTGTAAGCAAAGGAAGCAGGAAGAAAATCGAGCACCCGGTTTTCTGCCCAGCACCGCTCAATAGTACGCTTGAGAAGTTGCTTACCCGGCGAGTATTTCTTCCATTTTTCATCGAAGGCAAGATGATGTAGAAATGATCTTCCAGGAGTGAGTAATTCGAGTTGCCAGGCAACCGGATGATCATCAACCCGAAGAAAGGAAAGACGCACTTTTTTTTGCCTGGCAAGCTCGGGGAGAAGTTCAAAGAAAAAACCACGCCGTCCACGGATGCTGTATAAACCAGCATTTTCCAATGTTTTACTGGATGCAACCTCGACGATACAGGAAGATGGCATTGCTGACCTTACCTCCTCGAATGAATCGATTGTTTCCCAGTGTATTTCTCCGCATTCCGCAAGGGACCTTTCGTCATGACGCCAGGACTTCCGCGACTTTGCCCCTAGCTTTTCTTCCCAAAATTGATCGAATGATTTTTTTTGATCAGGCTTGATCAGACGGGAAACCCGGGACGACCGGATAATGGTCAAACGATCTGCTTGCTTGACTAAACCGGATAAATAACAATCCCAAAAGCTCTGAGGGATTTGAGGAAGCCAGGCAAAAAGAAAGGAGCCGAGCAGTTTCTCAAGTGCCTGAATCAAGTCTAAAGCAACCTCATTAGAACAGGTAGGAAAATGATAATTTGCCTCGTCATAGACAAAGGGCCATAGCCCTTTTGACCCAAGTAAACCCGGGCGTTCAATCAGGGGCCAGTACCCCAGCAACTCACCTGTTTCTGAATAAGCAGTTAGAAAAAGCGGTTTTCTGTCCTGCTTTTGCCGCTTCCACCATGCCCGCAACCACTCAGGAGAAAAGTAGGGGTTTACCCAGTCCGCACAGGCAAGCAAGGATTCATACTGGCGGTCAATATCATCGAGAATTTCAATGGATCGGGAAACCTCAATTTTTACTGGGGAGGATATCACGATGGGAAAATGAAATTTTTAGTGCCCACAACCGGGGTGGGCGGACGAAAAATATTTAGATCACGAGGTTCGAAAAATCCTCATATTCCGCCCGGAACCCACCATCAACTCCACGGCAAAGTACCGCCACGGCATCATGAGAATGCAATGATTCGAAGTGTGAACAAACAATGCGGAAATCAATAATACGGGATTCCTCGATTAATTGCTCGTAGAGGAGACGGGCAGCATCCTCCACGAATTTCACCTTGGCTCCATTGAGCTCGGCAAATGCCTGCTCGTCCTCCCGCTTCACCATCACCTGAGTCTCCGTGCCCAGTCCATTGATACACATATCCCTAAGTTCAAGGAGGGAAAGCTCACGGTCCGGATGAATTTCCACACTTACCCGGGCAAGGCTGCGCTGGGAATGGGGAATGGCCAGTAAATCACGGGTCTCACGGGCATGTTCAGAAAGTTCAGATGCACAGGGGCAGGCAGAGGAGTATACAAAATCAAAATTTACAATCTTCCGCACCCTGTCGGCACGGTCAATAATTCCCTCAAAGCTACAGTTATAGTACTGATATCCCTCCAACCCGCTACGCAAACTTTCCTGAACCATGGGGTAAGAAAAATCAACCTTTATACGGGCCTCTCTGGAATCCAGTTTTTCCTTGTAATGGCGCAGTACGCGATCGAGGGTTTCCGGAGAGAAAACTTCTTTTTCGTACTCGTAAAAAATCCGGATAATTCGGGACATATTAATTCCCTTCTTATCGGCATCCAGGCTCACCGTACCGGTTACGCGGGACTCCAGGGTAAGGTCTTCCCCATCCGGCCCGACATAACGAAGAGGCAGACGGAAACCAGAGATTCCAACCTGAAGAATGGGCACATTTGCACCCTGCATATCACAGGATCCAGAATTTTGAACATCAGGAAGGGAATTGCGGTACTCCGGAGTAATTTTAAAATTCGGATCGTATTCGCGCTTCAGCTTGTTTGGTTTGTCGGATCGGGTGTCCATGATAGAAATTTTGCCGATTTTTAAGAAAGATGCAAACCCGTGGCTTACTTTGCTTTTCCCTGATTGGCAACCGCCTCCATTGCCTTGGCCACCGCATCAGGATCACCAAGGTACTGCCTGCTTAGTGGTTTAAGGTCAGCATCAAGTTCATAAACAAGGGGCATACCCGTGGGCACATTCATTCCAATAATGTCTTCCTCCGACACTCCATCAAGGTATTTAATGAGGGCACGAAGAGAATTTCCATGGGCGGCAATCAATACACTTTTGCCCTGTTTGATTTGTGGGGCGATTGTATCCGTCCAAAGTGGAAGAAATCGTGCAACCGTATCCTTTAGGCATTCGGTTAGCGGAATATCTGATTCATCAAGGTTTGCATAACGGCGGTCCTTTCCAGCATATCCTTCATCATCCTTGGACATAGCAGGGGGTGGAATGTCGTAACTCCGGCGCCATACCAGTACCTGATCGTCCCCATGTTTCTCTGCAGTCTCTGCTTTGTTTAAACCCTGCAATCCTCCGTAATGCCGTTCATTAAGCCGCCATTCACGATGCACCGGGACCCAAACCTGATCAAGTTCGGTCAGGGCAAACCAAAGGGTACGAATTGCCCGCTTAAGGACTGAGGTGTAGGCCACATCGAACTGAAAGCCTGCTTCTTTAAGAAGACGCCCAGATTCCCGGGCTTCACCCTCCCCTTTTTCAGTTAGGTCAACATCGTGCCATCCAGTGAAACGGTTTTCCTGATTCCATTGGCTTTCGCCGTGTCTTAATAGTACTAATTTATGCATCTGTGTAAGGTATTAAAACGAAACATCATACCTTAATGAAGGCTTACGGTCACGAATTTTCCAACGTTTCAAATCCCTTCTTTTTCTGCGGGTATGACTTGTGGAATGAATGCCAATATGATTGATTGAAATGCATGTTTGGTCGGATGCTATTACTTTTTATCTTTCTACCCATGGTCGAACTCTACCTTCTGATCATGCTTGGTTCCCGTATTGGAGCGATGCCCACCATTGGTTTAATCGTCCTAACCGGTGTGCTTGGTGCATCCCTTGCCCGCCAGCAGGGATTATCAGTTCTTGCCAAAATCCAAAAGGAAATATCATC
>JAYQBI010000062.1:0-7485 GCA_038137235.1 Opitutales bacterium
AAACATGCCATCCTCTTTTAACAAATCATCCAGCGTCAAATTGATTTGTCATCACGGATGATAAATTACTTGGTATTTACCGACCGGGACTCCTTTGGAAAAAAAAGCTTTTAGTCGTGGAATACTTCGAACGGGAATTTCGCCGAATTCAGCATTATTTTCTTTGCACATTTCTGAATATCGGAAAATTTCCGAGTGAGACATCGGATAATAAAGGGTAAAATTTCCGTCTAGTTCATCGTTGAGATAAGATTTTTCATAAACTAATTCTCCTGCCTTTCCATAAGCAGTCAAGATGCTGTCTCTTTTACCCATTTCATAAGAACCACTCAGTTTTTTGAGTCCGTTTTGTTGCCAGAAAAAAAATGTTCCGTGCTTCAGTCCGTTAACAAATCCTACCTCAAACCGCTTCTGACCATCCTCGTAATTTCCGGAAACCTGTCCAACCCGGCCCGTTCCAAAAGGCTTGGAACTGCCAATTTTGTAAAGAATACGGTTTCCTTTCCTGTCTTTTCTGTATTCGACATCCTCCTCATTTACTCGCTCTTGCTTGGAGCAACCAAATCCAAGCAAAACCGAATACAGTAATGCACACACCAATGTGTATCGGAAACTCAAGATTTGAAAGATTTTAGGCACAAGACATTTCATATTCCTGAGAGTGCCGATTCGGCAATGGCAAATTTATTTTCCTCTGGATCTGGCCTGCTCGGCTATTTCCATGATATCCGAAGATGGCAATGCAACCAAAGCGGTGGGTCTTCTTCCTTCTTTTTTATAAACACCAACCCCAATCCAATTTCCATTTTCATCAAATACTGGACAACCTGGGCTTAAGTTTTCAATCACGAAGTAATCTCTTGGTTTTTGTATCACTGCATTGACCCACCCCCTTTGGAGAGTTGGTTGCCGGTACAAATTTCTGCCCAGTTTTCCAAGTGATACCACTTCATCTAGAACTTCCGGTCGTTTAGTCTCATCATAACTATCCAGTAGAAAAGGGGGCGGCACTTCAGATGAGTTGACATCAACGCCTTTGACCGGAAGTACAAAAGCAAGATCAAGGTCCTCATCTTTTAAGGCAAATTTTGCGGGAACTTCAGACCCGTCGTCTTTTAAAATCATTACTTCGGTGTAATCCACGCTTATGTCCCCGACGGAGCGCATTCGGGAGCGGATCGATTCAGTCGGGTCCATGGTGTTGAGTGAGAGAACGGTTAATCCATCAGCTCCTAAAACGGTACCTAGTGCCTCCAGTTTTCTTTCAGTTGCGGGGAAACTTCTTCCGTTTGAACTAACCTCAATTTTTACAACAACCGATACCCAGGTTACATAATCGGTCGGTTCGTTGAGTAGTTTTGTCCATGCCGCTCGAGGATCTTTCTTCCCAAAGACGGTAACACTGATTCCCAGAAAAATAAAAATTATGTAAAGTGGATTTTTCATCTTAATCATAAAGCAGGGAAATGAAAATTTTTCAGGAAGGATCCCAGTTCGGCTCGACCTTGATGAATAAAGTATGGATGCCCCTTTTGATGAAGAAAATAACATGGGGAGAGTTCTCTTTTGAACAAGCGTTGATTTCTTGCACGAAATCATCGACCGTACCAACTGCATTTCCATTTACAGTAAGTAGGAGGTCGCCCTGTCGAAGACCAGCAAGTGAAGACCAGCCAGCCGGCTCAACATTTTCAACAAAAAGGGCATCTTGATCGTCATTCAACCTTTGAAATATACGGTCTGAAAAAGATAGTTCCCGAACCGTAAGCTCGAGCGATTCATCCTCATATTCTGGCAATTCCTGCGACGGAGTGGGGCGTTTATCAAGGGTTGCGGTCCACTGTTCCTCCTTGTCCGCCCGTTTTCCGGACAGGGAGATAGTTGAGTCCGTTTTGTATTGCTTGATCATATTTCCAAACACTTCGTAGTCTTCGGGCTTGTTTGCCTGAATAATCTGACCATCCACCCTGAATAACAAATCTCCTGCTGAAATTCCGGCCCTCGCTGCAGGGGTATCGGGGAAAACCTGAGAAATTCTAATGCCCCGGACATTACTTTCCAGCCCAAGTGCCTCAGCGAGATCCCGGGTAAGCACTTGCGTGCGTACCCCCAGCCAAGGTTTCCATGCCTCCATGGGTCGGTTCTCTTCCGGGTCAGGTCCTATCTTAATCACAGTCAGGTAACTTGCGAGATCGCGCTCGAACCGGACAAGAACAGGGGTCGGCTCCTTTTTGCCATCAGTTAATTCCTTACTGGCCATGAGTAAATCCTTGACCGATGAGATCGGCAAGCGGTTAGCTTCAACGATCACATCACCGGGCAAAAGGCTTGGTTTCGCACTGTAAGATGGACCGCCAGGTGCGACGGTATGAACTTGTGCTCCCAGTAAGTTATCTCTTCTCGATTCAAGCGAGGACATCATGGTGAAATCCCGCAATGTCAGTCCCCAGCTTCTCACTTCTTTTTCAGGGTGAAATGCCGGCTCTCTTTCTTTGGTGGTAAGTTCCCAGATAATTTCTTTCGCATCGCGAATTCCCTTTATCTTAATTTTTCTTCCGGCAGGAATGGAACTGGTTAGCTGATTGAAGGGAGGAATGTCTTCAGCTATACGGGCATCCACAGGCTCACCCGCAAAATGTGTGATTAAGTCACCAGGCATTAGGCCTGCTTGCATGGCGGGTGATCCCTCAATAATTCCGGAAATAAGAATGCCTTTCTCGTTCTCATTTAAAAGAGGTTGGCACTCAAATCCGTACCACGATCGTTCAATGTGCCCTTTTGTAGCAAGTTCATTAGCAATATCCTGTACAAGGTTGGATGGAATTGCACCTCCCAGGCTGGCAATTGCGACCTCATTAATACCGATAATTAATCCATTTTCATCCACGAGTGGCCCGCCACTATTTCCAGGAAAAATAACAGCGTCATGTCCAAGCCAACGGACCAGTTCGCCCACATTCTCACCGTCTAGACGGAAAGATCCGCTTTGTCTCGAAATCAGGGCAAGGTTGGAAATTATTCCCCTGGTTACAGATTGGGATAATCCAGCAGGACTACCCATTGCGAAGCAGATATCGCCTACTTTTACTGCATCAGAATTTCCAAATTCTGCATAGGCGAGGGGAGGTGAGCCTGGCTGGCGTTCAGATAATCGGAGGCGAAGAACCGCCAGATCCGTAAGTGCATCTGCTCCTAAAAGATCGGCACTAATTTCCTCGCCATTGTGCAAACGGCACGAGAGCCTAGTAGCTTTGCCTGCAACATGGTGGTTGGTTACCACCAATCCGGACTGATCAATTATGACTCCACTACCAGTGGATCCGGATTTGAGCATCCTTCCATTGGAGCCTCGTTCAGAAACCACTTCAATGCGTACAATTGAGTGATAAACCGAATTAACCTTGTCATTAATTTCCAGCTTTTCCTTGGCACAAACCAACGAACAAAAGGAAAAGATAAAATACCAACAGGTGTGCAGATTAAAAAAGATACGCATGCAGGTTAAGCGGTGCCGACGGCAAAAAGGGTGAATCGTTTGGAAAAGTAATACAAAAGAGTTTCTTGCCCTCGGTACAAAGAGAAGGCAAGAATCAAACCAAGAAATGAGCAATCAAGAACACAACCTCCCTTTCTTCACTCCTGGGCAAAAGAGATTATTCTCAATCACCCTCTGTGCACTCAGCATTTTCGTTTTGTTTTTACTGGCCGGTTGGTTACTCCGATCAATAACCGACTTTCTCCATCATTTTTCCTCGGTGATTTGGCCACTTGCTATTTCCTCGATCCTAACCGTCTTTCTTAGCCCTGTTGTTGGAGTAATCGAAAAAAAACTAAGCTTGGGCAGGGGAGTTTCCATCATTATTCTCTACTGCCTGGTAATCTTGGCCGGTGCTTGTGCAACTTGGGCAGTGGGGGGAGAAATCGTCCGGCAAACCCGCGAGCTTGTTGGTTCTTCTGTCAATTGGCCAGAACGCATCGAGACGCAGCTAAGACAGTCCATGAGTCCAGGCACCTGGGAGGGGATTTCCCAAAAATACAATAATTTTAAGCGTGACTGGAAAGAAACCCTCAATGCCCTTGGATCTCAGGCTCCAAAAATTACCAAGGGTTCGGCCGGTGCATTGAAGGATGCATGGGCAGGTATTAATTCTTTTCTCTCTTCACTTGCATGCATGGCAATCATCCCAATTTATCTGTATTACTTCCTTGGCTCTCGCCAAAATCATTTGGATAAAATGGTTACTCAACTTAGTTTTTTGTCAACCGGCACCCGTGAGGATTTACGCTACCTGGTTTTACAATTTCGTGAAATTATTGAGGCATTTTTCCGGGGCCAACTTTTGATAGGAATACTCATGGGGGTTGGTTATGCAGTCGGCTTCAGTCTTGCCGGTTTAAAGTTTGGGATCGCTCTTGGGTTGTTTTTTGGCGTCCTTAACATGGTTCCTTTTTTAGGTTCAGTGGTCGGGTTGGTGACTGCATTCACGGTTTCTTATTTACAGCCTGGCGGAATTCTCGAAAGCGGTGAATGGAATATTCTTTGGGGGTGCGGAGTTACCTTTGCCTTAGTTCAGTTCCTCGAAAGTTACTGGCTTAGCCCAAAGGTGATGGGGGATCGTACCGGTTTGCATCCCGTTGTGATCATTGCCTCCGTATTTTTCTGGGGAACTGCATTTGGGGGTATTCTTGGAATGATTCTTGGGATTCCGCTCACTGCGTTCCTCATCATTCTTTGGCGATTGCTCCGACAAAAGTATATCACCTCCTGATCAGGTATTATTTCGGTTATTGGTAAACCAAAGAACTTCTTTTTGAGCAGTGTGAGCAAGATTGCCTTGAAAGGAGCGAATCCTTTCGGATTGTTTAATATTTTAATGACCCGCCAAACGATTGACTGCAAAAGATAAAGATTTCGTGCACCTGCACGTGCACTCCGATTACAGCCTGCTTGATGGTTGTTGCCGGATGGACAGATTGATGGACAGGGCGGTGGAGTTAGGAATGTCTGCCATGGCTCTTACCGATCATGGTAACCTTTTTGGAGCTGTTTCCTTTGTTAAGCAGGCTGAGAAGAGGGGAATTAAACCTATTATCGGGTGTGAAGGATATATTGTAACCGATCATAAAAATGACGAACGTCCAGGGCGGGAAAATCACAAATCTTTCCATCTTGGTTTGCTGGCAAAAAATTTTCAGGGCTATCAAAACCTCTGCAAGGTTGTCTCTGATGCCCATGTTGATGGCTTTTACTATCGTCCACGAACCGACCTGGAAACACTCGCCGCACACATTGATGGACTGATTGGTTTTACCGGCTGTATGCAGGGCTGGATTCCTCAACTCCTTTTGCGGGGAGAAGAGGAGGAAGCCGAGCGGGCACTTGGGCAGATGGTCGATATGTTCGGGAAGGAGAATTATTTTGTCGAGTTGCACAATCATGGAATTGAGGAACAGGCACAACTTGTCCCGCATTTGATCAGGTTGGCCAAGAAGTTTGACCTGAAAACCATAGCTTCCAACGATGTTCACTATGTCAAAGGGGAGGACTGGGCACCGCACGATGCCTTACTTTGTATTCAAACCGGCTCCAAACTGGATGACACCAATAGAATGAGGTATGATGCCCGTGAATTTTATCTGAAATCACGGGAGGAAATGGAGGTGCTGTTTAAAGAGGTGCCGGAATCCATTACCAATACCTTTGCGGTCGCAGAGATGTGTGATGTCAAACTTCCATTCGGGGAAAATAATTATCCGGTTTTCACTCTTCCTCCCGAGATCAAATCGGAGGTGTCAGATAATGTACAATACCTGAAAAAACTCTGTGTTGATGGCCTGCAAGAAAGATACCAGGTGTCTTATGAGGAAGAAGATGGTCGTGCTGAGGACTCATCACTTTCCAAAGAACTCAGTGAGCGGTTGGATTATGAGCTGGGGGTGATTGGGAAAACTGGATTCAATGATTATTTCCTTATCGTGGCCGACTTTATGAACTGGGCCCGCGAACAGGGCGTTCCGGTGGGTCCAGGGCGGGGCTCGGGTGCAGGGTGCCTGGTTGCCTATGTTTTAGGAATCACCGATATTGACCCCTTACGCTTTGGTCTTTTGTTCGAGCGGTTTCTTAATCCCGAGCGGGTTTCCCCGCCTGACTTCGATATTGATTTTTGCATGAGGCGAAGGGGCGAGGTTATTGAATATGTTCGTGAAAAATACGGTCGGGAATGCGTTGCCAATATTATCACCTTTGGAACATTTGGGGCAAAAATGGTAATTCGTGATGTCGCCCGGGTGCGTGACCTTCCTTACGCGGAGGCCGATAAACTGGCCAAAATGATTCCCGATGATTTGAATATTTCACTGGATGATTCTTTGGCCAAAAGTCCTGAGCTTGCAGCCGAGTATGAGAACAATCCAATTGCCAGGCAAATTGTGGATACCGGTCGGGTGATTGAAGGCATGGTTAGAAACTCTGGAACCCATGCTGCCGGAGTTATTATCGCCGACCGGCCATTAAGGGAGTTGGTGCCACTTACCACCCAGGATGGTGTGCTTACTACCCAATATCCCAAGGATCCGGTGGAGGAACTTGGGTTGCTAAAAATGGATTTTCTTGGCCTTAAGACCCTTACCGTTATTGCGGAGGCGGAAGGTCATATCCGTAAAAAGAAGGGCCTGGAAAATTTTCGGGTTACGGAAGCCCCCTTGGATGATGATCCGACATTCTCACTTCTTAATGATGCCCAGACAATCGGAGTATTTCAGCTTGAGTCTGAGGGAATGCGAAGGCTTTGCCGGCAGATGACCATTTCCAATGTTGACGAAATCATTGCCCTGATTGCCCTCTACCGTCCTGGCCCCATGGACTGGATTCCAGATTACATCAAAGGAAAAGAGGATCCAAGTACCATACAATTTCCTCACCCCCTGCTGGAAGATGTGTGTGCAGAAACCTATGGGGTAATGGTTTATCAGGAACAGGTGATGGAAGCGGCCAGGCGTATTGCCGGCTACACCCTGGGAGGAGCCGATATTTTGCGCCGGGCAATGGGTAAGAAAAAACCCGAAGAAATGGCAAAACAGAGAGAGATCTTCGTAAAGGGTGCCAAGGAGGTCAACGGAATCGAATCCAAGAAAGCCAATGATATTTTTAACATTCTCGAAAAATTTGCCGGATATGGCTTCAATAAATCCCACTCTGCTGCCTACGGCATAATTAGTTATCAGACTGCTTATTTAAAAGCGAATTACCCGGTTGACTTTATGGCTGGAGTGCTGGCTTGCGAACTTGGTAATTCTGACAAACTGGCTCACTTTCTTGGAGAGTGTCATGATATGGGAATTTTGGTTCTCGGTCCAGATGTCAATGAATCCGGTGAAAATTTCACCCCATTGGATGCAGAGGGAAATGGGCATGGTTCCATCCGCTTTGGCTTATCTGCCGTAAAAGGCGTTGGGGATGTGGCTGGTAAATACATCGTTAAGGAA
>JAYQBI010000063.1:0-7439 GCA_038137235.1 Opitutales bacterium
TCACAAAGTCTGCATAAGCAACCTTCCAAGCACCACCATGAGCAAAATATTTGCTAACACGATGGCAGGAAGATTATAATGACATATGAAAAAAACTGCTGTTAAGCTCCCTTAGCTGCTTCTTTGCATTGTTCTTCCAGCTCATCTGCAGTAGGTTGAATTTGCTTATCCAACGATCTGCGACCGATCTCAACTGCCATGATTGGGGACAAACCAGTAGCAAACCCAGAGACTGATCTCTCCACTATTCTGTAATACAAAAATTCTTGAGCTTGATTCAAAGAGACGAGTCTTCCAAGTGGCACTCCTACCCCATATGCAAGAAAGATTCCGAGAAATGTACCACTCAGGGCAGCTGCAACTTTGTATCCCACAGATTCAGGATCTTCCAAATTTGACATGGTATTAATAATTCCTAACACGGCGGCAACAATACCAACTCCTGGAAGAGCATCAGAAATCATTTCTATCGCTTTCACTGATCTACTAGCCTCCGATTCACGACTACTCAACTCCGAGGCTAGAATTCCACCAATTTCTCCAGGTTTGCATCTTCCATCAACAATAGGTCTAAGTGAATTGCAAAGAAACTCCACCAGTCCTGTATCATTCAAAAATGATGGATATTTTGTGAATATAGAGCTGTTATTCGGGTCACTTACATGCTCGTCTAAAGCAGGAGTACCTTTTCGACGGCCAAGCATAAACAATTCGTAGAGCAAAACCAATAAATCAATAAATTTGTCTCGATTTCCAATACCACCCTTAAAAGCCTTGATGATATCTGTCTTAAGTGCATTAAGCACCGAGGCTGGACTGGAAACGACAAGAATACCAAGTCCAATTCCACAAATGATCATAATCTCACCAGCATGAATCAGGGAAACGGGGTTTCCGCCTGCGACCGTGAATCCGCCGATACATGAAACAAATACGATTACTATACCAATAGCGAGGAGCATGAGATTATCGGGTTATTCAGATGATAGTTTGAAAATGGGCACGTAGTGAAAGAATTGAATGTGAAAGGATTTGACTAATTCGTCCTTCAGACAAGCCAAAGACTTGTGCGATTTCCGAAAGTCGAAGTTCTTCCATGTAATACAACATTAAAATTTTTTGGTGTTGTTCAGGCAACTCTTTAATACGTTCACGAAGATGTAAAATCTTTTCCTTTTTCTCCACTTCTTCAAATGCAGTTGTTTCAGTGGGATCGTGGATTGTTTCATGCAAACTAAGTGAGCTTTCATCATTGCCAGAATTATTGGCATCAGAGTCGATAGGAACAAAAGTTATTGGTTGGGTTTGATTAAGAAGTTTACGATATTCTTGATCCGTTAAACCAAGCACATTTGCTACCTCTGAGTCTGATGGAGGACGATGAAATTTCGCCTCAAGTTCTAAAATCGTAGATTGCAAAGATTTGGCTTTGGCACGGTTGGCTCTGGGTAAATGGTCAATCTTTCTTAGTTCATCAAGCAAAGACCCTTTAATTCTTAAAATGGCATAATTTCCGAAAGACTTCCCTTTCGAAGGATTGAAACGATTCACTGCAATGATAAGTGCCTTAACTCCAACGCCATACATATCCTCAGTGTCATAGGACTCTGGGAAATGATGCCTCATCCTCGAAACAATCGACTTTACAAGCGGAAGGTATTTTTCAATCCATGCATCTCGCGATTGCTTATCTTGCATCGCCCTCTGATACAGTCCCGCAGCCTCCTGCAATCCAGATTTTATACTTTGCTGTGAGGTCGCCTGCACAAGAATTACTTACTAATTTTCAAACTGGAAGCCACTTTACTTTTATTGAGTGCCTCAAGGTTTGTGGCTGCAGCAAGTTGATCCAGAGATTGGTTACCAGTTACAGAAGATTTATTATTTGTTTCAACGAGCGAATTGGTCTCATGGGAAACAAATTTTCGGGAACGATTATCAGAATTTTGCCTGACTTGAGAATATTTCAGGGCAAAGCCTAAGATATAACGCCCTGAAGCACCGAGAATGAGACATCCAATGGAACCTTTGATCAGTGCAAGAACCGGATCAGAATCGATTACAATAGAAATAATGTAAAAGAGAACAAATCCGGAAAATCCGCTCAAAAAGAATAAGAATTTCGCATCGTCGTGCATAGGTTAAGCTTTTTGAAAGGAATACAAACCCCTACTGTAAAGTTCTTGGGGAAATGTTCTTGCAATTAATTGGTTTAGAACTCCACGCGAGACATCACCAGTAACATTTTGCCCGTTACAAATACAAAATGGCAATAAGTTAGAATCCAGCAGAAGAGGCCATAATTTGGTAGAATTCGAAAGCTCGTCAAAATGAGTCACTGCTAAATGTGTAGCCTTCGCATGATTGGCCAAAGTCATACTTCGTAAAAGGATTTGGGAATCATAAGCACCATTCAAAACGAGAATTCTAGAAGATACATTTTTTTGATCGAGTAATTGGCCAGCATGTTCCCATTCTTCAGGATTTGAAATTGAGAGCCCGGGAACATCCACAAAAAGCGGAGATTGATCAGTTGGAGAAGGGCATTTATCAACCTCCCTGAATAAAGTAACTCCGATCACTTCACAAAAAATTCTGAGTGCATCATCCGGATTGGGCACACCATTTTCAATCTTCAGCACATTAGGAACTTTTTTGTTAATAAAAACTTCATGAGCTAGTAATTTACATAGAGTAGTGGTCTTGCCGACTCCTGGAGAGCCCAGAAGAGCAACGCTATTAGTCAATGAAGCATCCGGTCTATTCCCCATTCTGTCAGCCAACCCTTTAGTTATGCCTTTGAGAGCATCAGCAAGTGGTGCCTCACAAATTTCTTGCCACTCTGTCCAAGACTTCAATTTGGCGAGTAAGGATAAATCAAAGCCCGAACGGCTAAGTAATTTTACAACATCTTCACCTTGCCCATCTACCCCCAATTCCGCATCTTCCTTTTCATTTGATTCGGCATTAGAAACTGGGGAGTTATTTAACTTCGGATTTTCTTCTTGGCCTTTCTCTTCCAAAGTAGGGGCAGGGCTTTCAATTGATACTTCTTTATCACCTTGGGCAACACCACCCACCTCAGCAATTACTTCGAGTTTGGGGGATGAAATGAACCGCTTTAGTCCCTCTCCCCCAACTTGGCGAACGGAAGTAACCCTTGCTTGATCACCAAGTTTTTCACGAATCAGCCGAACTGCTTCCTCAGCGGACCTAACTACCAAACGGTATTTCTTAGGTGCTTGAATTGTTTCTTCTTCCGGCATTTGCTAGTGGGTTGTTAAACAGCCAGTTCAGGAACTGTCGCATTAGAAGGTACTTTTGTACCTTCTTCCATATGAGCACTAATTTCTTGAGGTATTGAAAATTCTGGGAGACTAATTGCACCAAAAGGCTCGATAAAAGTTTCACTAGGAATTTCTTGGTAAGCCAAGACGACCAATTGGGGGAAGCTTGGCTCCATGAATCTTCTAAACGCTAGCCTCAACTCTGAAGTAGTCACAAGGACCGGAGTAAGACCATTAGAAACCATTTCATCTATCTTAGGTTCCAGTTCGGATAAAATTCCCTGAGTTACTTCAGGATCCATTACCATGCCAACATCAAATTGGCTTCTTTTGACTCTTTGCAAAAGAGATTGCTCTAATTTAGGTTCGAAGGTCAGGGCAGTTAATTTATTTGGCTCAGATTCCAATTCTTTAACAAAATACATTCCGAGCCTCTTTCTGGCCTGCTCAGATAAATCATCAGGAACTTTGGTAACTGGAGCCATATCTGCTATCGTTTCAAGAATGAGAGTTAAATTTTTGATTGAGACTTTTTCCCTCAGTAAGTTTTGCAAGGTTCTCTGAATGATACCAACATTCACAAGGTCAGGAAGAAGTTCGCTTACAAGGGTTGGGTTTTTATCCTTGATTAGATCAAGCAGTCTTTGAGTGCCTTCACGCTCCAAAATAAGGTAAGCAAATCTCTTGAGGGAGTCTGATAAATGTGTAACCAAAACAGATGCTGGATCCACCACGGTAAAACCCTCAACTTCAGCCATTCTTTTATCATTTTGAGGAATCCAGTGAGCTTTTATGCCAAATACCGGCTCGATAGTTTCAATACCATTTAGCTTACTGTCATCAGCATCTCCCATATTCATTGCAAGCAACCGATCAGGAACGAGAGAGGCACGAACGATTTCCTTACCCCTGAGTAGAAACCTGTATTCATTTGGTTCAAGTTCGATATTATCTCGAACGCCAATGGTGGGTAACAACATTCCCATTTCGCTAGCAAAATTAGTTCTTGCTCCAGTAATTCGCTCAAGCAAATCACCGCCCTTGGCCTTGTCGGCTAGAACCAATAAGCCATACCCCATCTCCATTCCGAAAACTTCTTGCTCGATTGCTTGTTCCATTGGGGAAAGTTCTTGAGCATCAGGAGCAGACACACCATGTGCTTTTTCAGCAGATTGCCCTGCACCAGAACTGTTCTTCGACACAGTTGATGTACTCCCTCCCGCCGCATTGGGAATTTCTTCAATACCAAATTCGCCAACCTCTCGCTTTGAAAGATAGTAAGCAACGCCAAAGCAAGTGAGAGAAAGGATGAAAAAGGGCCAAAAGGTTTCAGACAAAAAGAACGAGAAAAGTAGTAGCAATGCACCCGATATCGCAATTGCCCGGGGATAAATCGTTAGCTGTCTGCCAACAAATTCACCCAAATTAGCTTCATCAGAAGAACGAGTAACTAATATACCAGCTGCAATTGATATAATAATAGCTGGAATTTGAGATACTAAACCATCTCCAATGGATAAAATAGTGTAGGTGTGCAGTGCTGAAGTGATTTCCATGTCTCGCTGAAAATTACAAATCACAATACCGCCAATCACATTGACAACAGTAATGATAATTCCAGCAATTGCATCCCCACGCACAAACTTGCTGGCACCATCCATTGAACCATAAAAATCAGCATCTTTTTGAATTTTCTCACGCCTTTGCAATGCCTCAGCCTCGGTAATGATACCCGCATTCATCTCCGCATCTATCGACATTTGCTTACCAGGCATGGCATCTAATGTGAATCGGGCAGTGACCTCAGCAATACGACCGGCACCCTTGGTAATTACAACAAAATTAATAATCACAAGGATAAGAAAAATCACAGCACCGACCACATAGTTTCCACCGACTACGAAAGTACCGAAGGATTTAATAACTGAACCAGCATCTGCATCCAAGAGAATTAGTCGGGTCGACGCTACATTCAAACCAAGCCTGTACAAAGTTACAGACAGGAGAATCGTGGGAAAAACCGAGAATTCGGGAGGCTCTTTTACATAAATAACAGTGAGCAGTATTAAGAGAGAGACCGCAATACTTAGAACAAGCAGAACGCTCAAAAAATCTTTGTGAATAGGGACAACAAGCAGGAAAACAGCACCAAAGAGACCAAAAATGAATCCAAGATCTGAATTCCCCTTGAATCGCGAAAAGAAATTAAAAAAAGCTAACCTTGCCTCATTCATGAAAAAGATACGGAAGAATCACCTTTAGCCAATAGGCGGCGGGCCTTCAAACGGTGGAAGTAATAGGCATGAGTTTGGTAAACTTGGGCAAGAATTTCAGCAACTACCTGGTAAAGTTGCAGAGGTATGGGAAAACCCACCACACCAATATCGTATAGCATTCTAGCCACTGGTTTGTTTTCAACCGTGGGTACTTCAAACTCTTTCGCAATTGCTTTTATTCTTCTGGCCAATAGATCCTCTCCTTTCGCAACAACGACTGGAGCATTATCCGTGCCTTTTTCATATCTAAGTGCCACGGCGAAGTGAGTTGGGTTGGTAACAACAACATCTGCTGTGGATACATTTTGTAAATTCTGCCCCATTACTAGTTCCATCGCTTTTTTACGCTGAGCCGATTTAACCTCACTCGAAACCTCCTTACTCTTCCTTTCTTCCTTAACCTCTTGCTTCGTCATTTTCATCTCATCATCATTTTCCTTTTTCTTGATAATGTAGTGAATTACTGCGACCACGCTCATAAGCAGGATAAGAATCAAAAACATGATCAGCAATAACTTGAGGATAAAACTGGGAATATATTGAACAGGTATTGGTGCATAGAATATGGGGTCATCCAAAAAAATAAGAATCGTGAACCATACAACGCTGCCGATCGCTAAAAATTTGAGAAAATCCACAAGAAATGCTTTTAGTGCTTTCATGCCAAAAACACGTTGAGCACCCTTAATCGGATTCATCTTACTTAATTTTGGTTCCGCGGCTTTGGGAGTAAACCTAAAGCCAGTCTGAACACCCTCGGCAATTAATGATGCAAAAAAACAACCGAACATCAGAGGTAAAACTATCAAAGCCATGGAGAAGTATGATTGTGTCAAGGTATGAGCAACACCCTCCTGAGTCGCAGCAATAGAATCGATGTTTTCAAAGACTCCTCTTGTAAAATTCATTAAGTCAGCCGCTTTTGACGGACCCCATGTAAAAATAATAAAGGTACCAACGATCAAAGTTGCTGTCATTCCAATCTCAGGGGCTTTGGCAAATTGACCACGTGAACGAGCCTCCGATAATCTTTTCTCCGTTGGTGGCTCGGTCTTGGAACTCTTATCTACATCAGCCATTTAATTTTTCAGGATTGAATAATATCCAGCATAACCTCAACCGATCTTCGTGAATGCTCTAAGATGTAAGAGGTTATTAAAAGAAGAGATGATACGAGTAATACCAATCCACAAATTATACGGATAGAAAAACTGGTAATGAAAACATTCATTTTAGGTACCGCTTTTCCCAGAACGGCAAAAGAAATATTAACAATAAAGTTCAATGCAATAAAAGGAGCTGCCATCAAAACCCCCAGAACAAAAACATTCGCAACTTCACGCACATATTCAACCATTGGATTTGCCCGTAATAAAAATTCTCCAATGGGCAGAATTTCAAAGCTTAAAACAAACCCCCTCATGACATCCAAGTGAACTCCAGCCACAAAGAAAATTAATAAACTAAAGTAATAAAAAAGACTCGTTAAGGTAGCGTCGGTTGAACCCAGCAAGGGGTTAACACTGTTACTTGCCATGAGCCCTATCTCATATGAGATTAAAAATCCAGCCAACTCAACTGCGAAAAAGACCATCCGCACCATCATTGCTAGCATCAATCCTATGCAGACCTCGTTCATCGCAAGGAGAATTGCCCCAACAAAATGTTCTGCCAAGGATAGGTCAGCAGGCACAAGTGGGTTAATAAGTAGAGACAAGATCAGTCCAAAAGCCATCCTCATGCGAACCGGTATTAATTTTCCGGCAAATAGAGGAATACCTAAAAAAAATGCTCCTGTTCGCAGAAGAACAAGAACCCACACGACAATTTCTCCTGCCTCAATGGTCACTGAGCCATCGTCGGAATTAAATTAAAC